>JAEORY010000002.1 GCA_016840645.1 Candidatus Borrarchaeota archaeon
ACATGAATAGTCAGAATCTTACTAATGTTAATGTTGATAGTGGAACAATTGATGGAACAACAATAGGTGGCGCAACTCCCGCTGTTGGAACATTTTCAACTTGCAATGCTACAACTTTTGATACAAATGTTGCTGCTGCTGCAGTTACTCTTGTGGGAACAACCCTAGCAGCTGATGGAACAGATGCTAATATCGATATTGCAATTACACCAAAAGGAAGTGGTGAAGTAGATATCACAAAAGTTGATATCGATGGAGGGGCTATAGATGGAACGGCCATAGGAGCAGCCTCGGCCTCTACAGGGGTATTTAGTGCTTTAAGTGATACAAGCCGCACCCAACATGCGATTTCGATATACGGGGCTTCTGGTGCGCTCAGTGAGGTGGGTCCACTCACAAATGGTCAGCTTGTAGTTGGGTCGACTGGTGTCGCGCCTGTGGCGGCTACACTAACCGCTGGTAGTGGAGTTACAATTACTGAAGGTGCTGGAAGCATCACTATTGCTTCATCAGCTTCTGCAGCAGATGATCGACCAGGATGGTCAAATATTGGAATATCATATTCGGGAGGTACTTTCACTGTTCATGGTTCTGATGGAACCGCTCTTTCTGCGGGTAATCCTGCATCTGTTACGATCGCCAGTGTGGCAAATCCTGGTCAGCTTGTAACGATTAGCATAACAGCCAACCAGACATTTGTTGATGATGCCGGTTCTTCAGAGATCATTAATAACCTATTTGGATTAACAACTAGCGTAGCTGTAACGGTCGATGTTCCGTTCTTCTTATATGCTTGTGTGAATGATGACGACGACGCTATAGAATTTGGAATATCTAGAGCGCCTGGTCTAATCGTTGCTCCGGCAACAGCTAACCTTGGTTCTGCATCTAGTGCAACGGCTGACGTTCAAGGATCGATATTCTTGCTTAATGATCCCACTCTTGGTGATTATGATACAAACCCCGTGTTGTTACTTGGTTCTTTCCGCATGCAGATGAGTGCATCCGACGACTGGACAGTACAAGCATTAAATGATTATGAGGGAATTGGACGCTACCATGAAGGTGTCATATTCACTGGAATGGCTGGACAATTCGGGGCTAATTCCGGAACATATAATCGTGCTAATGGCGGAACAGCACCAGTATGGGGAACGAACACCCAAGAATATCAAGTTTTAGATGCACGTGCCGGAATTGTAGAGGTAATCACCGTTCTAAGAAATGATGGTGGTACAGACGGGGCGGGTGCTGTAGATGCTCAAGTAACCTTTCCATATTATCCTAATTATTCAATATCAAATGTAGCGCCTGTCTTTGGTCCAGTGTTTGTGAAAAATACTTCCGCTACTGGATGGGGTACATGGAAAATGAGTAACTCCGATAATTATTCAAAAATCTGGCTAGATGCCGGGGGAGACTCCGAATGGGCAGATTACGGAGGCGGTACAAGAAATCTTGAAGGAATTGCAACATATAAGGTGTCACCATGATAGAAGATGAAATTCATCCAATAGAAAGAATGAAAGTTAAACTTTCAAGTTATGCAAATACAGATGATGTTTTGAATGCTTTGCTTAGTGAAGATAATGCAGAGATAACAAAATATAAGAATCTGAAAACACAGATAGATGCTTATAATCAAAAAACTGAAACTGATTATAATAAAGCATCAAAAGAAGAACAAGACAATATCGTAAAGACTTGGCAACGACCACAATTCGAGGTTTAAGATGGTTAGATTTGGAGTTCCAGGGCAGAACGTCGATCCTTTAGCATATGCTGACGGTAGGCTATCTACTGTTCCAGTAGTAAATGCCCCTAGACGCCCTACCACTACAGATAAAAAATATCCAATGTGGTGTGAATGGAGGGTAAACAAAGATGCTTCTTCTCCAGCTACAGAAGGAGAATTTTGGAAGCTTGTTAGGTTTGAATCCAATGGAGACGCGACATGGCAAAGAGTTGATGTTAGTGGTTCGAGTCCTGGGGTCGATGATATTAGAGATCAGGTAGATGCCCAAGTAACACCGGATTCTAGTGGATTTATTGATATAGACGGAGCAGCGGTTGCGAATGCTGCTAATCCATCCGGAATTCCACTGGAAACCGTAGCTGATGCAACAACTAGCACTTTAGATGTTCAGATTCAAGTAGGTGCTGCGATAACCGGTGCTCCTGGAGACAAAAACGACGCGGGAATTTGTTCCTTCAATGATACACACTTTTCCGTTGATGCTGATGGATATGTCAGTCTTATTGGTGGTGGCATAGCTATCGATACAATTAGTGGGGATGATGGCAATGCGGTTACCCCAGATGGAAGTGGAAACTTTAATCTTGCTGGTGTTGCTGTTGCTAGTGGTACTAATGCAAAACCAGTATATTTTAAGCAGTCTGGCTCAGCTAATACAGTCGATTTGGATATTCAAGTGGGTGGTGCCCGGACTGGAGCACCCGCAGATAAAAATGACGCTGGAATTTGTTCATTCGATGATACAGCTTTTGCCGTTGATGGAAATGGATATGTAACTTTAGTAGGAGGTCCAGGGCCTGCGGTTGATTCTATAGATGTCCAAAACAATACAGCTCCAGGGACTGATCCCGTTGTTCCATCAGGAACAGGACAGGTTGCGATAGCTGGTGCTGCGGTAGCTGCTCATTCTGTGCCTATAGAAACCCATAGTCGAGCTGCGAATGCGTTCAATGTTGAAGTGCAATATGCAGATGCAACGGCAACTTCTACTGCGGCATCTAGTGGAATTTGCCATTTCGACAGCGATGATTTTACGGTAGATGCAAGTGGTTATGTTCAGCTTAAAGAAGCATCAGCAGGAGAATTTCTTAACCTTGGTATCTCTTATGCTGCTGGAACATTTACAGTAAATGGTGAAGACGGAACGGCATTATCTGCAACGAATCCAGGATATGTTACTTTGCAAAGTGTTACTAATCCTGGACAGCTTACAACCATTGCTGTAACAGCAAATCAAAGCTTTAACGATGATGCTCATGCTTCCAGTGATATTGTAAATAATCTTTTTGGATTTACCACTGGAACTGCAATTACAGATGATGTGCCATTCTTTTTATATGCCTGTCTTAATGATGCTCAAGATGCTGTAACTTTTGGAATATCTAGAATTCCTCATAGAACACGAGCACCGGCTACAGCGAATATTGGAACACCAGCTACTGCAAATGCTGATGAACAGTACGGAATATTCTTATTTAATTCTGTAACCATTGGTGATTATGATACTAATCCCGTTACTCTAATTGGTTCTTTCCGTATGAAGATGAGCGCAGCAGATGATTGGACGGTACAGACTTTAACTACACAAGATGGAGTTGGCACTTTCCAAGAAGGAATACAATTTAATACTCCTAAGGGACAGTTTGGAGCTAATGCCGGAACATCAACAATACCTAACGGTGGCACACCACCGAATCCTTTAGGACAAGATAACAATGTTTATTGGATAGATAGAGACGGAAATGTAACTCATCAATTCCTTATTACTATGAATAATGCGAACGGAGCTGGTGCGGTAAGTGCAAGAATTACTAGTCCATTTTTTGCTTCTGAGGGAAATAACAATGATGCTCATGTTGGCACCGGATTTCAATGGATAGCCAATGGAAATAATGTAATACAAACTCCAGAATACAGGGGTGGCTCTGCAAAAAATCAGGTATCTTTTAAATCATCAGGATTAGCAAGTAATCAAAGTTTAACATGGGGTGCATTGAATGGTGCTGGTAGCACAGGAGTGTCAGGAAGTACAGTTTTCAAAGCGGATATTAGCGGGTGATGATGGAATTTAAAAGCATTGGCGAGATTAATGAGGATGAATTGTACGATAAGATTTATCAATTCAAAGGAAAAGTTCGTCTAGACTCCAAAGATAATGGTAAGGCGAAGATTTATGAGGGGCGTATGATTAAACGCGTCGAGGAATGTGATAATCTTAAAGCTGCGTGGAAAGCTTCCGAAGAAATGGAAAAACATAAAAAGAAGAAGAAGGATTGTAAAATTCTTTAGGAGGAAAAATGCTTAGGGATTTTGGATGGGTTTTGGTGGTAACTTTCGTTGGTTTATGTGCACTTATCAATACACTCAACGAGAAGGGAAAACAAGAGAAAGAAGAAAAAATTAAAGACACGTCTGAAGAAATCCATACCTGTGATGTGAGGTTTTGATGGCAAAAATAAAAATCATCCATGAATTTGACTACTATGAAGAAGGAAAAGAAGCTCATCAATTTGTGAGAATTCCTACCGCTGTCTCTATTTTATGGGATATCGATCAAGAGATTCGATCAAAACTCAAACATGGAGATGATGAGTGGTTAAAAACTGAAGCGTACGAATATCTCGAGCGTTTAAGAGAAATGATTCACGAATCAGGAGTTTTAAATGACTACTAAAGAGAAAGAAAAAATTAACTGGATGAAGTGGATTATGAGAATAGGGATTGCTCTTTTAGTTGCATGTGGTATTGTTGGCGGCTGCACTTATATAAATAAAAAAATTGGAATGAAAGATGACCATGCCATTGAAGAGATTATTGAAGGGTTTATTTTAGAGAATACAGAGTTGGATATTGACCTCACCCCTATTACGCCAGAATAAAAAGCTTAGCCTACACGGTTCCCGATCATTAAGGTGCGACCTTTTCGATCCGCGAAACCACCCTTTGTAGGGTGCGACCCTACCATTCCCCTACCCTTAGCTAAGCAAACTTAATCTCCATGTAATTACCAACGCGTCATAACGACATTTGCATGCCTGCATAATCACACAGACTAAGCATCATCTTTCTTTTCTTCTAGGTTAATCTCAAATATCCAAGCAGCTTTCCCAACAAACAACATGTTTTCATATTTACAGCGATAATATGCAAGACCACCTTTCTCACCTGGAACCATGAAATAACCTTGAGCTCCCCACTTCTTTGGTTCTGTCACAGTCATTAAACAACCACCAAAAACATCGTCTGCCTCAGGTTTTATCTGGTATATATCACCTGGCTCACATTTTTGGGATTCTTGTCCATCTTTTTCACTTTTAATTTCACTCATGATTCCCCCATTAACCTACCCATCTAAGAGTTGCCTTACTCACCTTGAGTTTTTCATTCTCAGATTTAATATGATTTAGCTCTTTTTCTAAATCTTTCACCTCTTTGAAAAGGCGTTTCCTTACTTTATCATGTGAAATTTTTAACTTATCAACAATTTCCCACAATTCTTTGAATTCAGCAGGTTTATCAAAAAAGGTCATTTGCTCCATCATCATTCCTCTTTTGTTACATCTATCCAGTCTTTAGGGTCTAATACCTCCCTGTATTTAGGATATCCCCAATCCCTAGGCGATGTTACTGGTTTTTTATTCCCACAGACCTGGCAATAGTTAGAGTGGAACGTGCCAAGATGACCATCTGGCCAACGACCACCAGCCCTCTCAGCACATTCCCCACAACTCCACACAGGATAGTTGTCGTCCGTGACTTTTACTTTCTTTCCTTCGATTCTATCCTTAGTGTCCATGTTTCTTTGCTCTGTTTTCTGTATTTATTCAAATCAACATTTTGAAGCTCTGGAATAGCTGAATAATCAACGCGTCCTTGCGGATATGATCTAGTGAGAATAATCCCACCACCCTTACAACTTTTTCCTTCTGCTTCTTTAATAAGCTCCTCTTTCAAAGCATCCTTACTTTTCTTGAGTCCCTTCACTCTTTCTTCAAATTCTTTTATCATCTTGTCGAACTTAACTATTTCTTCTGACCTCATCAGCCACTCCGAATCGTTTTTAAGTTCGTAGTCTTTCTCAGAAAAAGGAGGTGGTGTTTTAGATTTTACAAATTTCCAAAACGCTTCTTCCTCTTTAATCATCTGAGAAATGTATTTCTCATCCCTTTCTACCTCAATAATTTTTCCATCAGTACCATCGAATGAGAAGTAGTATAACATTTCGAGACTTAAACATGCAAGCTGATGCTGAAGCTGTGCCTTATAATGTTCTGGCACTTTCCCTTTCATAGCGATAGAATGATCTTTAGAGCCAGGACATTTGATTTCAACTACTGCATCACCACATAAAGTTAACCCGTCCAGGCTAGCCATCATAAATTTATGTTGGGGGTGAAATACAACCTGTGGAAACACTTCTAGGCCCGTGGCGTCCTCGAAAGCTTTTCTTGCTTCAGGTTCCATCTGCGTTCCGCGTCGCATTGCAAAATTTTCTGTGGGGGAATTTTTCACCCCCACCTTTTCTTCCCATAATTGGAAAGGAGTTCTCCAAGGGCTATCTTTCATCACCACTGGAGCATCGGAGGCACCAAGGTGCCCCCTTCTCATCTCTAACCATTCTTTAGAGCCTTGGACGTGCTTACCCATGTGCCACCTCCATAGATTCTTCTCTAATCTTCTCTAGACGAGCATAAATCTTATCTGCGTGTTCGATTGGGATGTCCCTCATATCAATTTCCTGTCTTTCTAAATAAGAAATCACCTGTTCTCGATATTCAGGGTGATTCAACAGCTCTTCGTCTAAGATTTGAGCTCCATCTTCTCCAATAGTTTCGGAATGAATCGAACTTTCCGGAATTTCCGGAATATTCCTCTCTGATTCCAGGGCTATTTCGTCGGATTGCGTCGGAATTGCCGTATCCGATGAAACCTCACCCTGTACATAACAGCCCTTAATCACATCGGGGAAAAGCTGTCTTGCCAGACGACTCAACGCCCTAGCAAATAGCATGTCCTTGGGATATGCCCGCCAGCTCATTCCTCCGGCCACTCCTGCGCGTTTTGCGTCTTCAATAGAAAAAGACTCTACCCAGGTGTCGTTTGTGTCTGCGCGCTTCCCATGAAGGATACAGACGGTATCATTACTTCTTTTGTCCTTAGTGATTGAGTGCCCTGCTTGACGAATCAACGTGTTCATCATCATCGATGACATCTCAACCCTACCTTTTACGAAATACATCCCACCATTCAAGGCATGAAGAGGATCAACACCAACAGATTTCGCCGTCTCTACGATAGCAAAAATTCCATCTGGGCCAATCTTCTTATAGTGGGGTGACTGCATCAACGTTTGACACAGCTTTTGAGTGTTCTGTAACTCCATCAAGGAGTTATCTATCTTGCTTAGTTCTTTAGTCATAATGGTTCTCCTGTGTTCTTATTCTCTTTCTTTAAAGGTTATGTTTTTCATAACCAATATCAATATCGGTGTGGTGACGATTAAATATAAAAACAACCACCACAAATAATATAATAATGTGTCCAACATGCACACTACCTCCTATTGTTCAGGTGATCTATAGTTGCTCGTTGATATCCAAGATACCACTGCATTAGATCGTTCGATTTCTTTTTCTCTAAGATGGGCTCTCCTTTATGGATAGCCACATCAAGTTCGCCACATACCTCGTCGAGGCAAAATTCAAGTTTCATAACATCTCCGCTCTCATAGACAGCTTCGATGATTCCTTGCACGTGATCGCGCAAATGTTCAAGATTAGGAACCTCTTCTTCTCGGACATAGCCGGCAGGTTCCTCATAATCGTAATCATAATCATAATTGTAGTCATATTCTATCATGGTGGTGCTCCGTGTGTAAAAATTAAGGTTTGTTATCTCCTAAACATTCTCCTTTTTAGGATTTGTCGTCGAACTTTTTTCTATGTCTTGTTTTGTTATTTCTTCACCACAGCACAAACAAACAATAGCATCCCACGCCATATGAAATACTCGTGTCTTAGCAGTACAATGTGGACACTCAATCATTATTTTTTCTTCTTCCACTTCTTCCCTCTCCAAGTTCATGAGCTTCTGCTCGTTTCAGATTCACCCATAATCTAACATGATGTTGCTTTTTCACACAAGAAAAAAAACAGGATGATGAAAAAAAATCAAATTGGTAAGATTACACAGCTAAATAACAAGGAGATAAACATGAAGCTTAGAGACTGGCTAATCGATAGAAGAATCACACAAAAACAATTCGCTAGTGCTGTTGGAGTTACACGCTGTCATCTTAGTAGTGTAATGAGCGGCTTTAAACCAGCAGGAAAAAAGCTAGCCAAAAGCATAGAGGTTGCAACCCATGGAAATATAACATCTGATGATATTCTGTCAGGCAGGGCAATAGGGTATGAAGGAAAAAAAAGAAAGGTGAGCTTTATAAAAAATTCTTCCAGCAATAATTTTAGTTCTCAAAAAAGATTTAGTCTTCTATAAAGATTCTGTAAAGGGTTTCCGTGGGGAAAAAGAGCAGTTCCCCGCACCACCGAGAAACTGCCACTACACACGGAACCACTACGACTGACTGTCGCAGACGGTTAGAAACCACAACACCAAAAAAAAGAACTCTCCCTCATCCATGAGTGGGTCATCCGCTTTTTTCGTGTCAGTGGCTGAAGGCAGCATATAAAACTGCGTGATTTAGCGCAACCATAAAAAAGGACTTAATGGTTTCATTAAAAAAACCCACTCAACCAGGAGGGAAGAGCGGGCCTACATAGGAGGTACCCTCAATGTACCTAGTTCAGAAGATATCAGATTTAACGAATAAAAAGCAACCTCTAAACACTGGAGGTGCAAAATGACAATCATTCGAACCTTACATAACAGAGAAAATCCATATGTGATGATCAATAAAAAAGCCACCGAAGACTCAAATCTGTCGCTTCGAGCTCTTGGATTATGGGTTAAGTGCATAGCAAAGCCTGATAATTGGACATTCCGAATAGATAAAATGATAGCTGAAAGTAAGGAAGGAAGAGACGCGGTCAAGAACACAATCAAAGAGCTTATAGAAAACGGATATTGCTTCAAGGTCCAAACCACAGAAAGAGATGAAAGCGGGAAAATATTATTCGGAAAAACCGAATACGTAATCTTGGAGTTCAAGGCTAATAAAGAAGAGGTGGAAATCCTAAAAAAACAGTTTGAAGAAGCGCTGGCAGAAGAAGGAAAAGGTGTTGTTAAAAAAAACGTTCCGTTTACTGACATTCCGTTAACGGAAGTTTCAGCAACGGAAAAACGGCCCCTAATAATTAATAATGATAAACAAGTAATAAAAGAACAACTACCCGACCAGCAAAACGACCCACCAGAACCACAATCTAAAGTCGAATCAAAAAAAGTAGTGGTAGTTCCTTCTCTTTGTCTAGAATTAGGAGCGACAGAAGACAGCTATCGACGATTACTCAAACTTTTCCCTGAAAAACAAATACTTAAAGCCTGCGAAGTTGCTAAGAGCCAAGACACAATCCCTGAAAACTTCTTCGGCTGGATAAGAGACTGCATTACATACGAGTGGGAGCCTAAAGCTTCAGGAGAAGAGCAAGAAGCGCATAATAAAAAAATCTTACATGAGTGTTTTGGTCAGCTAGACGGAAAGGAAAGATGGGGGCGGAAAATAACCATCGGACCCAACTACATTGAATTTCTCATCGGAGGGGTTCACAACAAGATGGAAATTTTCAAAACAAACGAAGATTCATTTGAGTTTAGGGTGAGAAAACATATTAAAATGCTTCAGGATGGACACAACTGTGCCTAGAATCGCAAAACTATGGTAAGGTGGGGCCTGTAGACATTTAAACCAAGAAATGACGATATAGAGCAAGCATGGAGGTTTAAGGATGCTTGATGAAATGTATAAGAAAAACCTTAAAGAGGCGATGCCAGTGTTTAGCAGTCTTGAATTCCCAGAGGTATTAAAGGCTTGTAGAGAGCTTATGGGGTTAAAGCAATACGCAGCAAGCGATTACTTGGGATTTGAAAACCCTAGATATAAAAAACTTGAACTCGGAAGATTTAGCGAGCCTATTGAGCCGTGGGAAATGGAAAGGTTAGAGCAATTCTTTCAGCTTCCAGAGGGGATGTTGCAAAAGAAACAAAAAGACTTCCTGACTAAGCGCAATTGTGATAGAAAAGGAGTATGTCAAGATGTTTGGAGCACCATTGAATCCGCGAGAGGTATTAGAGCACAAAGAAGTGAGCCAAATTATAAAAGAGTACGAGGAACTCTTTAAGGGAAAACAGTTTTTCGATAGTCAATTTGATGAAATAGATCGAGAAATATGGAGGTACCACTGTGAAAAAAGAGACTACACATCCTACGACGTCGAAAGAAAAACAGGAATTTGCGCATGGGCAATCGTTAGAAGAGCACGAAGAATTATCGACCAAACTAGATGGTATATTCGAGAAAGATTCCCTGAGTATTTGTCTTCCAGGTGATCCAATTGCAAAGATGCGACATCGAGATGCAAAAAGCGGGAAATACGGTAGAAAAAGGATAAGGTATGACCCTCAAAATGAAGAGAAGCAGACACTTAAGTGGAAACTAAAAGCAAGAATGGCTGGGCGACAACCACTAGACGGCCCTGTCGAGCTTTATATGCTCTGTGTGATGAAGGAGCCTAAGAATAAGAAATATGACTTTCCTATCACAAAGCCAGACCTTGATAATCTAGAGAAATGGATAGGTGATGTAGGCAATAAGATTTTATGGCACGACGATAGCCAAATCGTGGCCAACAGAACAATGAAAATATATGGCACGGAACCAAAAACAGTTATTATGGCGAGGAAGATAGATGCTAGCTACCTTGAGGCACCAAAAAACTTTACTTATTGAAATGGACAAGTTTGAACTTGATGGAATTGTCGGTGGAATTCCTATGAAATGCGTAATTCAAGGACCTGCCGCAATCGATGACATTCAAATTGAGTGCGAGATTGTATGTACAAATCCGATAGAATCCGTTTCTCAGAGCGGGGAAGGATATAAGATATACGATGACGGAGAAAGATTTGTGAAATTCAAAGACAAGATTGAAGAACGTAAAGGATCGCCAAATGTTAAGCGCTAAAGAAAGAAAAGAAATTATTCACGCTATCAGAGAGAAGTTTGGAGAGATTCCACTCGATGACATTGAAGACGCATTGGAAAAACACACAGATGAAATGGAAATCTTAAGGGATGTTGACCCAGAGCTTCTTTGTCGAATAGTTATGACTGTGATGGTTCCTCTCCTGAAATTTGTTGGTGGGATGCAAGCACAAGATGTGCTGAGAGTTCAAGATGGGGCAAGCGATATGTTTTCTATTTATGAAGTTCTTGGTGAAGAGGGGATTGAAGGTTTAATCGAACGTGTGAGGGAAAATTTTGAAGAAGAGTAAAGAAAAGCTAGAAAAAAGAAAAAACCTTACCGAGGACGTTAGAAAGGTGACGAAATTACTGGCTAACGCACTTGATTTAAACGATGTTGGATATTTTGAAGGCTTTTTGGCTTTATTGGGTTTAGCCGGACAGTGCGCTCATAACGTTGATATGTCAGTAGACGAATTTATTGAGAGTGCAAAGAAGATGTTTTTATCTGTGAAGAGGGAAAATGAAAATACCAAGTGAAGAATTTTGGTTCAAGATGGGTCTTTGTTGGGGTGCGTCTTCACGTCTAAAGGAACTTATAGATAGTGGGGTTGGCCATAAAGACGTGATGGATGAGGAGAGGGATCGAGCAACTTTTATTTGGGAGACACTTTCCGAGGTGTGTGAAACTGTTTATGAAAAAGGTGAGATGATAGATTCAAGGATGAAAAACGTTAAGCAACAACTTGAACATCCTATTTTGAAAAGGACAGGTGGGTGTGTTGGAGAAATAGATGATTATTAAACAAGAAATTTGGAGATATAGATGTATTTATTGAAAATAAAAAGAAAGAAAGACGAGACACAAAACATAAGCATTCATCTTGCAAACGAATATATTGAATTTGAAAATGTTACAGAAATTATTAAATTTGTTTATGAGAATGCTCTTTTTATTGAGTCCTACAGAGTATTTGAGCTGAAGAATTTTGAAGAAAATCTAAAGGATTCTATGATTATCGCTTGTGGGAGTTGTGGCGATCCAGGTGGCGTTAGGATAGAGGCTTAAATAGTGACCGATAAAGAAGAAACATATGACGAATTCGCCAAGAGATATTGGGATGAAATGAAGATTGAGCTTATCAAGTGTTCGAAGTGTGGCTGGGTTCACTTCCTTGCAGATGACGAGAAAGGGCGAGATTCGTGTTTTTTCTGCAGATCGGACGCTAAGGAGATAATGATTCCAGCGAATTACAACGATTGTCCGGTAGGGTGTACATTATCGCCGATAAACAGGAGAAATTATGAAAGAAAATAAAACGCTCTCTCGAGAGGATTTAGAGAATACCGACCCAAGACTCCTCTTTCAAGCAATGGTTGGAGTTGTTGGCCTTGGAAAGACTCAGGAAATTTTTAGTTATTATTTTGAATTGGAGGAAGCTGGTGTGGGCGGCGAGTGTAAACAACCAACAGATGACCAGCAAACAACCAGCAAAAAATGGAAGGCTGTGATACCTGAAAATTTCACTGAAGGGTTGATTCTCCACTTGCAGATGAGGGCAGAAACATACAGAAGGCAGGTATTTTTGCTTTATTCGCTTGTTGGAAAATTAAATCCTAATCTTGGAGATGAAGGGCCCTTAAGAAAAATTTATTCTATACCTGGTCCTGTAGAGAAGGCTCTTCATTTCGATAATGATTGGGAAAAAATTTTAGATGAAAAAGTTGATGAGGTTCGGGAGTATATAAAAAATTATTCCGAAAGTTAATACTGTCTGAGGAAAAATGGGAGCTATAGATTCCAGAAGGGTGGAGGATAATTCCCGACGAGCATGCCGGAAGCTTTTGTTCGGGGTTGTTAGGGCAGTATTTTTTAAAAAAATCATCTGGGCACGCTATGAGGAAGTTTAAAGGTTTAACATTTCCGAGACCACCACCACCACCTAAAAGAAGTGGTGTATCTCTATACCAAAAGAAAGATGGTGTCATGATACACCAAAAAGGAGGGCGAGTGATGAACTGGAGAGATCGAGTTAAAAAGTTTAACCAGGAAAAAGTTCCTGAAATTGTTGATCGCTGGATAGAGTTTAAAAAACTTCGCTCGAAAAACGACGAAAATGATATTAGTTTTTTTAGCCCACTTGACAGAGAAGCGGCACTTGAGTCTATGTTGCACAGATATGAGAACCTTTTGATTGAGGTTCGGGAAATGGTTGAAGAGAGCAGAAATTTAGAAGAGTTCGGTGTCCTTTTTAATATGCTCTTAAGAAAATGTGGGTATGAGGAGGAGTAAAATGCCTTTTAAATCTCAAAAGCAACGTGCATGGATGCATACTAATAAGCCAAAGATGGCAGAAAAATGGGAAAAAGAGACGCCAAAAGGAAAGAAATTACCGAAGAAGGTGACGAAGAAGAAGATACGTGCGCCCAAACGAAACAGGACGCGAACGTAATGGATTCGGATTTTTTGGACGTGGAGTTTTGGTTGCTCTGCTGCCACTTGATTCGAATGAGTGTGAGAAGAAAAAATATGCGGGGTAAGGCAGTGGTTAGTCGTAGGGTCTCATAAGCCCTGAGCGCGAGTTCGATCCTCGCCCCCGCTAAATACTAAATTAGTAAAAACTAGTAGGTTTTGACATGACAATGACAGAAGACGATTTAATTTTGTGCACTTTCAGGTATTGCCTGGGGAGAATGACGTATATCGTGAGCGATATGACAGAATACCTCGAAAAGAAGTGGGATGATATCAAAGAGCCGTATCAAGAGATCATCAAGAGGGAGATTAAAGAAGCGCTAGAAAGAAATAAAGCTGGAATGAAGTGTGATTGGATTACCTGGGATATTTTTTTAAAAAAAGTAGATAAGGAGGGGAAGTATGCCTTTAAATCAGAAAGGGAGTAGGGTTTTCGCCACTAGTGGAAGCGGATATAGAGAGCAATATGTGAAAAAGAATGTGAAGAGATGTGAAAATTCACATGAGGAGAAGGTGAGAAGGCGAGTGAAAGAGAATCTAAAAAACAGGAAGACGACATCATATGCGCAGAGATTAAGGAGCCCAAGGATATGAAAGATATGTTTGATGATATTGTGAAAAGTTTGCGAGATGTAACAAGTGCCCTTGAAATCTTATCTAAAGCTCATAAGGAAAATCTTCATAAATTTAGGGTTATAGAAGGTAAATTGGAAATTCTAGAAAACAAGATTAAGAGAATATTGGAGGACAAGTGAACTTCATAATCACATTTCATTACATGGACGGTGAGACGTTCGAGGTTGAGGTTCATCCGGATGATATGGAAGCTTTAATGGCTGCAATTGGCAAATCAGAAGTTTATTTCAACAACTCTCGAGGTGCTGGAATTTGGATACCGATTGATAAGATACGTCTATTCCAGGTGGAGAAAGTTGATGAGAACGGCAATCGAGTAAAGGTTTCGGAGGAAGTTGTTAATGAGCGAGAACATTGAAGCTTTTTTCTATGGATTTTTTATCGGTGGAGCGGTTGTCTTGCTTATTTGTTTGCATTTATGGGGGAGGGTAGATGGCGATTGAGTGTATCGGATTTAAAAGTGTAGAAAAGGGTAATATGTTGGGTGTTGCCAATCTTTTTCTTACAAATGTTGGAATGGAAATCTACGGATGTACTCTTCATCAGAAAGATGGTCGTCGCTGGGTAAATCTTCCTGTAAAGGAATTCAAAGACAAGGAAACTGGAGAGACGAAGTATTTTCAATTTATAAAGTTTCCAGACAGCCGATTTCACAACGCTTTTGTAAAAGGAGCGAAGGAGGCTATCGATGAATGGTGTAATAAAAATGCGGAGAAAGTAAATGGCGAGAGCATCTAGTTGTCGTGCTAAACACGATGGAATGAGGCGTCGATCTAAAGATGCCAAACCAAAACACCTCGCACCTAAGAAGAAAGGCTCGAGAGAAAAAGATAAACTAAATGAAATGATAATAAGGAGGTCTAGACAGTCTCATAAGAAAAGAAATTAAGGTGTCTGTCCGTCCGAGCACCACGTATACCAATCGGACAGACAGACAGAAACACACGGACCACAAGGATTCACATGATATCTTGGACATTGCAGAAGAGAAATATCAATGACCTAAAGAAATATGAAAGAAACCCAAGGAGATTAAGTGACAAAGAGCAAAGACACTTATCCGACTCACTCGATAGATATGGACTCATTGACAAGCCAATTGTTAACGAGGACAATACAATCATCGGGGGCCACCAGAGAGTCTCGGTTATGGCGGGGAAGGGAGCGTCGGAAATCACCTGTTGGATTCCTGATCGATACCTCGACGAGAAGGAAGTGGAAGAGCTTAATGTTCGTCTCAATCGTAATACCGGCTCTTGGGATTATGATGTTCTGGCGAATGTTTATGATGTAGGCGACCTCCTTATGTGGGGTTTCGAAGAAGATGATTTAGGTCTTGGCAAGAATGAAAAGCCAAAGAAAGAACCCAAACCAGTAATTACTTTAGAGTTCTCTGACAAAGAAACTATGCTTGATTACCTTCAGAGATGTGAAGAAATAGCACAGCAATCAGCAGCAAAAATGAAGGTGAGAGGATGAGTGTACCTGTATCAGAAGGTGGAAAAAGTAAGTTTGGTTCTGGAAATTATATCACCGAAGAGTTTCTAGAAGACAATCGCGAAACAGTTAAGAAGTTATCGCAACTTGGATGTACCTATAAGGAAATAGGTGATTTTCTTGAAGTATCTTCAAAGAGCATCGAAAGGCACTTCAAACAAGAAGTTGAGTGGGGGCGTTCGAATTTACGCCAATCTCTTAGGAAGGCGCAGATTGAGTGTGCTATTCGTGAGAAAAATTCAACAATGCTTATTTGGCTTGGGAAGAACTATCTCGAGCAGCGTGAACCTAGGCAGAATATTGAACATAGTGGCTCTATTAAGATTGAAAAAGTGATGTTTGGTTCTAATGACAAAGATAATAAGAATTCCTGACTTAGAGCCGAGACACTATCAGATTCCGTTCTTTGAGGCTATGGATAATGGTTTAAAAAGAGCGGTGATTGTCTGGCACCGGCGAGCAGGAAAAGAAATTACTTGTTGGAATTATATGATTCGAGAGGCTTGCACTGGCCGTATCGGAACATACTGCTATTTTTTCCCAAGTTCTAGCCTGGGTCGCCGGATTTTATGGGATGGGGCAAATAAAGACGGGAAAAGATTTTTGGATTATATTCCAAAAGAGCTTATTGAAGGTTCTCCTAACAATGTTGAAATGAAGATAAAGCTTACAAACGGCTCTATCATTCAAATCATAGGAACGGAAAGGATTATCAATGTTGGTGTCAATCCTATTGGTTGTGTTTTTTCTGAGTTTTCTTTGCAAAGTCCAAAGACATGGACGTTCGTAAGACCTATCTTGCGTGAAAATGATGGGTGGTCGGTTTTTAACTTTACCCCTAGGGGTAAAAACCACGCTTATGATTTATTTTTAATGGCCAAGAACAATCCTGAGTGGTTTTGTCAAAAACTGTCTATCAGTGATACAAGGGTCCTTACTGAAGAAGATATGGAAACAGAGCGCCGTGAAGGAATGAGCGAGTGCATGATTCAGCAAGAATATTTCTGTAGCTTCGATCAGGGAATAGAGGGGGCTTATTATGCAAAATACCTTACCGAAGCTGAAAACAATGGTAGAGTTGGGAGTGTGCCTTATGATCCTTATCGCCCAGTTGACACTTATTGGGATTTGGGCGTATCGGACAGCACAGCTATCATCTTCGCTCAAAACACTGGACAGGAAATTCACGTTATTGATTCATACATTGCCGAGGGAGAGGGTTTGGATCATTATGCCAGAATCGTTGAGCAAAAAGCAAAAGATGGATTATGGCAATATGGAAGACACTGCGCACCGCATGACATCAGGGTTAGAGAACTTGGACACGGAGCTCGAACAAGATTGCAAATGGCGGCAGAACTTGGATTAGATTTTGAGATAGTCCCGAATCTTTCTATTCAAGAAGGAATTGAGGCAGCTAGAAGCATTTGGCACAAACTATGGATCGATAGAGAAAAAAACATCTATTTCCTGAAGTGTCTTGAAAACTATCACAAAAGATATAACGAAAGATTGAATGTGTATTCTGATAAACCAGAACACGATTGGTCTAGCCATTTTTGTGATGCATTTCGTTACATGGCAATTATGCAAAGCAAGTCTAGGCAAACAAGAATGACAGAGGGAGAGGCAATGGAAATGGAAAGGATGTACTCAAGAAAGTATTAAATTTTCCATAACAACGGAGGCAATAATGAGTGATTGGATAGATATCCGAGAAAGTTATCCAGATTTTGGTGAAAGAGCGGTGGCTGTTTGGAATGGAGAACATGTTGTAATGGATTGTCATTACGACAGAGAAACAGGAAAATGGAGAAGTAATAGGTTTCCTTTTTTTCCCATCCCAGGAAAAATTACTCATTGGATTCTTTCTATATCATCACCAAAAGCAGAGAGCCGGTATCGCATTCATGCTGTTAAAGAATGTGTTGAGGGTAAGAAAAGATGTTACAGGGAACTACAAAAAGACTTTGATTCATTGAGAAAAACTGTAAAATTTTTTGTAAATGGTATATATAATGGTGGACTATTCGACACGGTTCTTGTAGATTTAGAACTTGGGAGAGAAATTACTCTTGGAGAAATAGAACATTTTATTGATGAATATTGTGAAAAAATAGTTAAATGAAAAGTATAGGTTTAGTCCGCACCACATATGGACTACCTATTGTTACCATGAACATTACACAAATCACGGAATCATGGCAAAGCAAAAAAAATGGATTCAGGGTGCTATTAAAAAACCAGGCGCTCTTAGAAAATCACTCGGTGTGAAAAAAGGCGAGAAGATTCCGAAAAAGAAGCTCGAAGCGGCTGCTAAAAAAGGTGGCAAGATGGGAAAAAGAGCTCGTTTAGCGGAAACATTGTCTAAGATGAGAAGAAAATAAAGTAAAGCGGTTTTACATAGCGGTTGGGACTGGGCTTTCTCGGTCGGCCGCGTTTATTAAGGCCGCGACGTCGGACTGATCATCCTTGCCGTGCTACCACGCGGGCGTCGCATCCTTTCCTTGGTAGAGGAGAGACCAAGAGGATGGTATGCGATGGCTTACAGAACAGATTTGGGTATTATTCAGGCATTTGATGAGTACTATAACGAGGCTTATTATGCGTGGGACCCATTTTTCCCAGAGGCAGAAAAAGATTTACGATTCTATTTAGGTGATCAATGGGACGAATCTGAGAAGCGTGCTCTTTTTGCAGAGGGAAGAAACACGTTTGTTTTCAACCGTATTCGTCCTGTAGTCAATATGATTACTGGATATCAACGACAACACCGTCTTTCTTCTGTCGTTGTTCCTGTAGAAAATTCCGATCAAAAAACAGCGGACCAACTATCTGAGTGCTTAATGCATGTTATGAGCTACTCAGATGGATATAGGGCTATTAGTGATTGTTTTTCTGGCGCTGTTAAGACTGGTTGGAATTTAGCATCTATTTGGCTTGATTATCGAGAAGACCCAATTAACGGTGATATCAAGTTTGCTAGAGAGCCGTGGAATGGTTTTATTCTCGATCCGTATTTCACAAAGCTTGATTTGTCTGATTGTTCCTACATTCTTAGAAGAAAATATTTGAGTGTAGACCTCGTAGCTTCTTTGTTGCCTGGACAAGAGAAGGAAATTCATGCTCTTCATCGAATAGGGTGGGAGAGAGATGATAAGTTCACATGGCTTCCTTATCAAAGACAGCCGAATGGACAGGATTTAATGGCATATAACGAGTTTTATATGCCTAGATGGGAAACTCAAAGAGTCGTCGTTGATATGGAAACAGGTCGTTTCAGCGACTGGGATGGTGATGAGGAAGATTTTGCGCGCCTTAAATCTATTAATCCGGCTTTTGAGCTTACATCAAGACAAAAACGTGTCATTGAGATGCATATTATTGTTAATGACCAGGTGATGCGTACGGAAACAAACCCATACGGTTTGAATTGTTTTCCTTTTGTACCTTTTGTGTCGATTTGGGAGCCAGAAAGTGATCAGTGGGGCTTGAAGGTTCAATCTTTAATTCGCTGTATGCGCGACCCACAAAGAGAGGCAAATAAACGTCGTAGTCAGATGACAGATTTGCTTGATAGCCAAATTAATTCTGGGTGGCTTGCTACTGAGGGTTCTGTGGTTAATCCGCGTAGTCTTTTCCAGACATCGCAAGGAAAGGTCGTGTGGAGAAATAAAGATGCCGATCCTGGTGCTATTGAAAAGATTCCTCCAGCTCAGATTCCTCCTTCAATGTTCCAGCTACAGCAACAATTTGACGCGGATATCAAGGAAATTGCCGGTGTTAATGATGCTGCTTTCGGTGTGATGGAATCAGGAAACGAAAGCGGGGTGTTAACAATGCTCCGTCAGGGGGCAGCCCTTACAAACCTCCAGGACGTTTTTGACAATCTTAGAATGTCTCAAAAGCATCTATCGATGTTGGCTCTTAAACTTATTCAAGGTTGGTCTCCTGAAAAGGTTGCTCGAATCATCAATGAGGAACCTACACAGGAATTTTATAATCAAGACTTCACCAAGTATGATTGTGTGGTTCAAGAAGGTCTATTAACAGATACACAGCGTCAGGTCTTCTTTAGACAACTTCTAGACCTAAAACAGCTTGGCGAACCTATTCCACCCATGCTTCTTGCGAAAGCCGCTCCTATCCAAGGAAAATCAGAATATTACGAAGAGATGGAGAAATTCATCCAGCAACAATCTGAAGCTGCTCAAAAGCAGGAGACTGTTCAACAAGAGCTTCTTCAGGCTCAGAAAGACCTAGCCACATCTCAATCGCTCCAACAGGTTGCTGGAGCAAAAGAAAGGTTTACTCGTGCTGTGGCAAATATGGGTCTAGAAGATGAGCGCTCTTCTGAAGCTATACAGAACAGAACTCAAGCGGTCCTAGATCAGGTGAGGGCAATGAAAGAGCTTGAAGACATGGACTTGAAAACAGCTCAAGCAGAATTGGCGTTAGCAGCGATGTTACGAGAGAAGAACAGAAAAGAAGAAGAGATGTTGAAAGCTGACAACGTAAAAATTTCCGCTTCTGGCGGTGTTCAAGGACCAATAGGAGCATTAAACCAAAACCAGGAGACGCAAGATGCCCCAATATAAAGGCAACGACCGTTACATGGGCATGATGAAGGGTAAAACCGGAAAAGTCATGAAAAACCATGGTAACACTACGTCCATTGAAACGACTTCTCCTCAGAAGTTTGATATGGGCAGGCTACAGCGTTCTAACATGGAATATAAGGGTTATTCCAAGAAGGCGTTTGATTACAAATACTAATCTACCAATTCGGTAGCAACTGGTAGGAGATTGGTAAATGGCACAAGAGCTGAGAGAGACAGTTCAGGAGATGATGAAGGCAGACGATAAGGAAGTCCAAGACATTCTTAATCGTAGACCTTCTGGTCACTACTGGATTGTTATTCATCATAGACCGACCAAAATGCGTATGGACACAGGTGAGTACGTCCTGGCCCGTATCGTGAAAGATTATGACAAAAAACCAAAGCCCATGTTGGGCACAGTCACCTTAGAGGTGAAAAACGGAGAAATTGTTGATCACAAAATAAACGTACACGACATGCCTATCGACATGGAACGTCTCGCACCATTTTTGGGCTCGCCAGAAGGCGCAGAAGTCCAAAAGGGGCGTTCAGATATTGCCGGAGCGTATGTCTACAACCAACTATAGAGCCGCCATCTTAAGGGCGTAAGGAGAAAACTACACATGGAAAATCCAGTAGCAGAAACGGGCGAACAAGCTGCGGACGCCGCCGGTCCGGAAGTTGTAGTGCAGGAACAGCCTCAAGCGGAGCAAATACAGGAGCAACAACCAGAAATGGTGCCTGTAACAGCTTTACAAGCAGAAAGGCGTGAACGACAACAACTTCAAGAGCAAATGAAGATGCTTCAAGACCACGTGTCTTTGATGCAAGCAAATCAGCAACAACCTGCTCAAAAGCAGGATGAGATGGCTGGTTTGTCCGATGATGATGTTTTGACTGTCGGAGAGGCTAAGAAGTTTCTCGGAAAGATTCAGCATAATTATCAAACAAGCGTCGAAGAGCTTCGTGTTCAGCAGAAGTATCCAGACTACAACGAGACGGTCACTAAGTACCTTCCCGATGTAGTTGCTAAAAATCCAGCGCTGAAGACCACTCTTCAGAATGATGCGAATAGATATGAGCTTGCTTACTTTTTAGCGAAGAATAGTGATTCATACAGAAATGAACACAAAGAGGAAAAAAAATCTACCGATGCACAACGCATAGTTGAGAACAGCCAGAAGGCTGGGAGCTTATCGGCCGTAGGTAGTACAGCACCTCAATCGCAAATCAGTAATTACAAGAACATGTCTGACTCTGACTTCATGAAGATGGCCAACAGGAATCTGGGGAGATTTTAACCAGAAAACTAAAGGAGGATAAAGTATGGCTATTACTGATGTAGCAACTTTGCCACCAGCAGTGCGGGAATATTATGACCGACTTTTGCTCATGACGGCATACCCGCAGCTGATTCACACAAAATTTGCTCAAAAGCGAATTTTGCCTGAGAAGGAAGGGGATACTATTGTCTTTAGACGTTACTCACGTCTATCAACTGTTCCTGTACCTATTGTAGACGGTGTTACCCCTCCAGGGGCCGCTCTGTCTGCTACTGACATAAAAGCTCGCGTAGATTTCTACGGGAATTTTGTGACTATCACGAACCAAGTTGAGCTTACTGTTGAAGATCGTGTTCTCAACGAAGCTGCAAGGCTTTTGGCTCAAAACCTTGGTCAAACTATTGACGAAGTAACGCGTGATGTTCTTGCTTCTGTTGCGACCGTAGTGGCTTGTAGCAATGGTGTGAACGGTTCTACGCCTACTGAACTCACGAAAGCCGATATTGATTCTGCTGTATTTACTCTATTAGGTAATGATGCAGAAATGATCTCAGATGTTGTCGTGGGTCGGGATGCCTTTGGAACAACTCCAGTTCGTCCGGCATTCTGGGGATATATTGATACTGCTCTTCTAGATGATCTAGAGGCCGTTTCAAACTTTGCACATAGCTCACAGTATCCTAACCAGCAGTCTGTTCTAGAGTCTGAATGGGGTACTACTGGAAACGTAAGATGGCTCTACACTAGTGTAGGAAGCGTTACATCTTCAACTCCTGCAGTGTATAACAACTTTATCATTGGTAAAGAAGCATACGCTGTTGTGCACCTAGGTAGTGAAACTGGAGAGTTCTATGTGGAACCATTAGGTTCTGCTGGTTCTGCCGACCCACTACACCAACGTGGTACTGTTGGATGGCAACATCCATTCGTCTCTAGAATCTTGAATGATTCATTTATGCTTAATTTAACTGCAACCCACAGCTAATAGGAGGAGGTAAAGTCATGGCACAAGTAAGAACTTTTACATGGACAAACCCAAATCCAGCGGTTGCTAGAGACCTAGACGTTGGATTTACTGTTGCGGAAATTACTACGGTAGACCGCACGAATGGTGGAAGCTGGTATTGGAATGATGGAATGGCCGATGCCGAAGTTTTAGATGTTGATTCTGGAACTCTTACCACTACAAATGGTTTCACACCACTATCTGAAAGCGCAAATTATGGAGCAACGGTTTCGGGCTTCACGAACGCAAATCCTGGCGTCATCACTGTCGATGATACTGGGCCTGCTGGTTTTGCTGCTGGAGATACAATTACTGTAACGGGTGTTGCTGACGATCAGTCTGCAACTACTTTGAATGGTACTTATACGGTTGCATCTGTTACCGCAACTACCATTACCACCGCTACCAATACGACTGCTTATAGCGTCTATGTTAGCGATGGTACTGCTGTGCGTGTTTCAGATACTAGTGGTGATGTTATTCCTACTGAAAACTTTGCACGTCGTGGAATCACTGTCGGCACCACCCCTGTAGGGGCGAACAGTGCGAACATGGTTGCAATTGTTGTTGGCAAGGAGACTGTTACTTAATAATTTGAGTAGGGGGTGTTTTGGACCTCCATTGTCACCCTCTCTCTTTTACACACGGAGATAAAATGACTGTAGAAGCACCAAAAGTCCAGAAGGATAAAAAAGATCGCCGTAAGGAATGGCTCAATGAAGAAGTTAGTGTTGAGTTCTTTAACCTTGAGGAGCCAGGTGTACCCCTTAAATTTAGTTATGGGAGTACGCGAAATCCTGAGACGTTTACATTGCTCCATGGCGGTAAATATAAACTGCGTAGAGAGATTGTGCAGCACATCGAATCTAGGCAGACACCTATTTGGTCTTATAGACCTGATGGGAAAGGAATTATGCAAAAAAAACTAGAAAGCTACAAATCTCGCTTTCAATGCAGACAAGTTTTTGATTAAGGGGAAAACTCATGGCAGAATGGAATTTAGCGGAGATACGCAAAAAAACAAGACAGCTTAGCGGTAGGCTTTCTGTTGTTGAGCTTGGAAATACTCAGCTTGATGATTACATCAATAAGTATTTCCAGTTTGAGTTCCCTGCCGAAGTGAAGCTTAACAGAAACTATACTCTTCATGAATTTAACACGCAGGCGGATGTTCAAGATTATACATTCCCTGCGAATTTTACCAATTTCGTTCCTGAGGCAACGATAGATCGTCGTCAGCTTGAGTTCTATCAAGACCCAGATAAATTTTATACCGAGAACCCAGAAAATGTTCAGAGGTTCTCTACATGGACAGGAGATGGCACGACGACAGCTTTCACTAACACGTATGGGAATAATGTTCCAATTATTGCTGGAACTGTTCTTGTAGATGATACAGTAGAGGTTTTCACTGATGATGGAGCTGGTGTGCTCACCGGTGATCAGGGAGGTGCTGGGACTGTCGATTATACAACTGGCGCTGTTGCTGTTACCTTTAATACTGCCCCTACTAATGGACAGGTAATTCAAACAAGCTTTGTTCAATACATTGCTGGAACACCTGTTTCTGTTTTAATGTTCGATAACACATTCCGATTCAATCCAATTCCTGACCGCGCATATCGCTTTAGAATTAAGGCGTGGTCTCTTCTTTATGTTCAACCTTCATCTGGCTCTAATAAGGTTTTATTTGAGTTTGCCGATGATAAGCCACTACAGGAAGAATGGGGCCCTGCTATTGCGTTTGGAGCTGCTAGAAGGATAGTTAGTGATTTCGGCGAGATGGATCGATATAGCGAGCTTACAGTGCTCTACAAGGAACAAATTAATTACATATTAACAAGAACTCATATCGACCTGGAATCGACGAGGGCGTTGCCAATGTTTTAGGGGGTAGAATGTATTGGGATAAAGATGGACAGGGTTATTTATTTGCCCCAAGTCCTGGTACACCAAAAGACACCAAAGCATGGAAAAAATTTAGGAAGTATGACTGTGAAAATCCCCAAATTTGGGAGAGATTTGTACAGATAACAAAGCAAGCATGGGATAGAGGGTTTCGAAAGATCGGAGCGCATTACATAATTCAAATTATGAGATGGGATACAGGTCTTAGAGCTCGAGATGAATATAAAATTGGAAACAATTATTTCCCATACTATGCACGGAAATTCATGCTCGAATACCCAGAATATCAGGGGATGTTTGAGTTGAGGGCATTAAAAGGAGATTAGATATGGCCTGGAATAAAGCATTGCCGACGGATGCCGAAAAGATTAGGAATCTTGGCATTGTTATTCGGCCAAATTGGGAAGCTATCGAGGAAGGTGATGATGTTGGAGTTGGTAGCATGTTGCAGATGCGATCTGTTCAGTTGGATAACCGGACTGGTCTTGCCGCTAATAATGATCCCATTACTAATGCTGGGACTCATTATGTTTATAGCAAAGATGATGGAGGTGGTGTCCAGGAAGGATTTATGAAAGATTCTGCTGGAAATGTCATTCAGATGACTAATGACGGTGGCATTGGCTCTGCTTCTACTACTATTCACTTCAATGATTTAACAAATGATGATGGAACAACTACCTATGATGAAAAAAATCTCGTTGCTTATTGGGCGACTGTTACCGCTGGAGGAAGCATTAGTGCTCAGAGCGGGGGATTGTCTGTTTCTAAAACTGGGAATTCTACTTATCGTGTAACGTTTTCTACCGCCCAATTGAATGCAAATTATGCCGTTAATGTTACAGCGAATCACAATCCTGGAAATCCAAGGATTTGTACGTATTACACTCCGACAACAGCGAATTTTAACGTAAAAATCGTTAATCAAAACGGTACACAAATTAGCGCTGGTGCTGCTTTTAGTGTCACTGTTTATGGAGGAAGACCAACGTAATGTCTTACCAACCTTTTCTTATAGCGCCTTTTGGCACTGGTTTAGATACCGATATGGAGCCTTGGCTTTTGCCGCAGGATGCCTTTAGTGAAATCGTAAACGGTCATATCAAACATGGTGTTGTTGAGAAGAGGCAGGGATATACAAAACAAGGTGATATCGTATATAGCGATGGAGCTATTTGGAATATAAGCAACATTACTCAAGCAAATCCTGGTGTAGTAAGTGTTGGTAGCACAGCTGGAATTACCAATGGCGATACGATTGAAATTCGTAGCGTCACAGGAATGACAGAAGTTAATGGAAATCAATATACGGTTGCTAATGTAGCTGCTGGTTCTTTTGAATTGTCAGGTGTTGATACGACTGGATTTACCGCCTATGCTGGAGGTGGTGTTGTTTATCTTGTTCCTGGTAATAGAGTGATGGGTCTTGAGAGGTACATTGATAGTTCTAATGTTAAAGAAGTTTTAGCTTTTGATACGAAGCGAGCTAGTGTTTTTAATGCGACAAATAATCAATATGATCCTCTTGATACAGCAGATATCATGGATAGTGGAGACACCGATTATATTTGGGCAGATAACTGGGCATCAACTGCCTCTGGAGTTGCATCTACTCTTTATCGTCTATATTTCACTAATGGAAAGGTTCTTTCTGCTGGTTTAAATGGAATTCGATATTATGATGGAGGAACTACTACTACCTCTTTTGCTCCATTGATAAATGGAACGACTACAATTAATGGTTGTAAGCTTCTCTTTGCATTCAAACAACGTCTTGTTTTGCTTCATACTTTTGAGGGAGGCAACACTTATCCTCAGAGAGCTCGCTGGTCTCAAGCGCAAGGACCTTCTATAAGTGATGGATGGGATGATAATGTAGCTGGTAAGGGAGGGTTTGTTGACGCTCCTACAGGGGATCACATTATCAGTGCTCAGTTTGTTCAGGATGTTTTGATAGTTTTCTTTACCAATAGTGTTTGGACACTTCGTTCAACACCAGACCCTTCTCTTCCTTTCAAGTGGGATAAAATTAATGATTTTAGGGCTTGTGATGGAAAAATGACATCTGAACAGTTTGATAGATATGTTATTTCTTTAGGTGTTCGAGGGATTACAGCTACCGATGGTGTAGAAACTAGGAGATTTGACGAGAGAATAGAAGATTTCGTAGACGATTCTATTAACGATGGTGAGTTCGAGAAAGTGTTTTCTAGAAGAAATTTTGGTAATAGGCGTCTATGGATGCTTTATCCAAAGATAGAGGATGATGATTCTGCGTCGGCGCTTATATATTCTGAGGAATCAGGAGCTTTTTCGAAATATGACATTGAGATGAATGTCTTGGGTTATGGTGGAGCTGCAGAAGATGCAACTCTAGCTGATTTTGCTGCGACAGAAGGAATTGATGATGTCGGCGATAACGGTATTGGTGACTATTTCTATGATGAGGGAGCGGAAATCTTTCTAGGTGGTAATAGGAGTGGAGAGATTTTTATACTAGCCGATGGCGGTGATGATAATGGAGATTCTATTCCCTTTAAATTAATATCTGCTGCGTGGAATCCCTGGATGTCTGAAGGAAGAAAAGCTCAACTTGGTTACATCGATATTTTCGCAGATACTCATCAAACAACCATTGTAGACGTTAGTTTTTTCGTTAACAATGAAATCACACCTTATGCAACACGAAGAATTAATCTTCTTCCTGCTCTTCGTGAAATTGCGAGTGTGTCGAATATTACACAAGCGAATCCAGGTCAAGTCACTTCAAATCAACATGGTCTATCTACTGGAGATGTTGTGTACATTTATAATGTTGATGGTATGGATGCTGTTAATGGAGGTCCTTACACAATTACGGTTGTAGATGCTAACAATTTCACTATAGGCGTAGACACAAGTGCGTATTCGGCTTATGCAAACGGTGGAGTATTGACGGAGCTTCCTTTTTCATCAGATAAGGCGTTTAAACGGGTGTATGCAGGAGGCGTTGGATATCAACATAAAGTAAAATTTGAATCTACAGGAGTTGATAGACCTTTACGAATGAATGGTTGGATTCCATGGTTTTCACCTAAATCAGTGAGGCCAATATGACGATTCCATCTACAACAATTTTACCTCTTCATAGTGAGCGGATTAAAGAAGGTGGTGAAGAATTAGATAAGTATTTAAGGGAGCTAATTTTTTCCCTTCAACGTCAATATGAAGATGTCGCACAGGCGGTTAATGGAGATATTCGAAGCGATGTTGATATTGGAAGCCGTCAATATATCCCTACTGTGAGTGGTTCTAGTACAGAAGGAAGTGGTACTTACGACCATCAAGTGGGGTGGGTTTTAAGACAAGGATTATTAGTCGATTACTGGTTTGATATTAAATGGACAGCTCATACAGGAACAGGAAATCTTATTGTAGATTTACCCTATTTATCTATCGAAAGTGAGCAGAATCCATTCGTATGTGTGATATCAGCTGAGAATATTGCGTTTAGCGGTTATCTGACGGGAACTGTTGATCCTGGAACTAGAGAGCTGCAAATTTATGATAACCGGAGTGGTACAACCTTTAACAATATAGCGCTGCCTAGTGCGGCGACTTTACGGGGCCATTTGAGATATGTCGGAAGAGAAATCGAGAGAAGTTGATTTTGAAAAGTTACGGTTTATTAGAGTTTTTACGCCTATGCACGTTCCAAAAGAACTTATTGAGCAGGTACGTGATAGAGAATATGAGGTCGATGATTGGTATAATTATCAAGAGGTTATATGCCTTAGGAAAACGGCTTCTGGACCTCAACTTAACCCTTTATCACTCTTGTATGTTATTGCGGATGAAGGGAACAAGGTCGTTGGGATGTTATGGTGTGAAATTGATACGCTTGGCAAAACACTCGTTATACAAACCTTTTCGATGGATAAGAAATATTGGAGTAGAGGAAAAGCAGTAACACTTTTATCAAAAAAGGCGAAAGAAATATTAAAAGAGTGTAAACTGAAGAGAGCTGTGTGGCATACAAATTATCCAAAACATAGCGAGAGATATGGATTCAAAAGGGCGCGCTCTGTTTTGATGGAATTTAAAGAGGAGGAAGAAGATGGGCGATGTAATGATGGGGAGTGCGAAGCACAAAGGGGATGCTCCGTTGATGACCCAGGAACAACAAGACTTTCTGAGTCAGACACTAGCGGGACTGGGGCCTCAAGCGGGAGCAGCCTTTCAACAGTTTCTACAGCCGTATGACCAAGAACAATTCCAAGGCTTATTTCAACAAGCGTTTGTCGATCCGGCAATGCTCACGTATGAGCAGCAGGTTTTACCGGCTATTCAACAAAGATTTGTTGAGGCTGGTGCTGGTTCTTCTTCTGCTTTAAATCAAGCGTTGGGACAATCAGCTGCTGATTTAAGTACGATGCTTGGTGGTCAGATGGGACAATTCTATCAACAACAGCAAGGACAACAGCTAAATGCCCTTCAACTTCTTAGTCAGTTAACAGGACAGAGGGCTTTCGATCCTATCATTCAAAAGAGAAGTGGTATAATGGGACCTCTTATTGAAGCTGGTGGAAAAGTTGGAGCTGCTGCCGCTGCGGCATCTTCCAGAGAGATTAAAGAGAATATTCACGATTTTGTTTCTGGAACATCTATGATTAATGGCCTTGATGTAAAGCAATATGACTACAAGGAACCTTATGAATTTAAGGGAAAAAATAAAGTTGGTTTGATTGCAGAAGAAGTTCCAGAAGTTCTACAAGAAGATATAGATGGAGTTCTTGGTGTCGATCTTTATGGATTGCTAGCAATATCAATCAATGCAATTAAAGAATTAACTAAACGAGTTGAAGAGTTGGAGGCAAAATAATGCCTATCGTAGTAGAAGACCTATCCGGCATTGCTGAGGGCATTCGAGGAGCTGGTGGTGCTTTAGCCCAGGCTTTAGAAAAACGCGCTGAGCAGCGTTTAACACAGCAACAAAGGGGAGCTTTAGATGCAGCTCTTCAAAAGGCTGATTTATCGACTACAGCTGGTCAGCAGGATTTCCTTAGGAAATATACACAGGCAGGTGGGGATGTTAAAGATGCTTTAGCGGTTATTAAACAACAGCAACCTTCTGAATTAGATAAGTTATTAGCTGCATATGGGTATGGTGAATCACAGGGTCAGGAAACTCCAGTGCCTCTTAATCAACGAGATGTTGATGGTGTTTCTGGTAATCCAATTACGGAATCTCCTGTTCAGGCACAAACAAAAGAAATTCATCCTGCGTTGAGAGAGACACCATTTAATCAGGTTCCGGATGAAATGGCTACGATTATGGCTGCTAGTACAAATCCATCGACGCAGAAATTTGGTGAAGCTTTGATGAATACTAGAGACCAAGCTTTCAAAAGGTATGATAGTGAAAGGAAATATGCTTCCCAACAAACGAGAAAATTCACAGATGGAACCACTGAGTTAAGAAGAACTCTTCCAGGAAGGCAACTATCAGTATCTCAAATGAAGCATTCTCTTTTAAATAGGGATGAGGCGGCAAAAACAAAAGATTTCTGGGCCTCTTATTTCATGAGAGGAGGAAGTGAATGGGCTGAAAGATTCTTAAGCCCTGAAGGTGCTTTATTAGAAAGTGCTGTGAAGAGCTTCCTTATTGATGACTTAGCAGTTGTTAAGGGAAGACCTAACCAATTCTTAGAACAAAGAATTATTGCATCTCTACCATCTTTGATGAAAAGCGATTTAGCGAACCTAACCGTGTTAGCTGGTTTTGAATTGAGAGATGAGTTTGATAAAATAAAGCTAGAAACTTATGACAGATTAGCAGATTTCTACATGAAACAAGATGGATTTTTGCCAGCTAATTTTGAATCGGTTGTCTATCAACAGATGCAGCCAGCAATGGAAGCGGCTAGAGATGGATACGCCTATAGAATTAGAACATTGCAAGAGCAAGACCAAGGAATAGATAAATTAGCGAATAAAAAAGTTGTACAAGGAACTCCTTTGACAATGGATATGATGACCCATTTTGTTGACACATATGGAAAAGATAAGGCTGTAGAGAGAGCTAAAAAACTTGGTTATACAATTCCAACAATAGAACAATATAGGAGATATACAGATGCAGGCTCCTGAAGGAACAATTTTCGATCTATATGATGAGGCTGGTAAAGAAGAGAGGCAGAAAACAAAAAAAAGGCGCCCCAAAACAGCTCAAGCTATTAGAGAAGTTGGTTTAGGTATGGCACAAGGTGCTGGGGACATAGTTCAAATGGCTGGGATGTTAGAGGGTGCCATACAAGCCCCCTTAACATATGGATTGCTCAGTGAAGAACAGAGAAAAGAAACACAACTACCAGGGGAGAAAGCGAGGACTCAAATGCTTTTTGATCCTGATATTACTGAGAGCCAGTTTGCTGCTTTAGCTGTCGATGACGATCTTATTCCTCCTACTCAATTGCCCGGTGGTCGTACTGCTCTTGGGGAGGCGTTAGAAGAAATTCCAGAAGAAGGAACACTTCAAGAAATCGTCAGAAGAGGGACTCGTACATTGGCGTTTGCACCAGCTGGAGCAGCTGCTATGGCTGAGATGGGGACTAGAGAGTTAATGGGTTTAGGAGGGAAGAAAATTGCTGAAAATCTTGGTTTAGGAGAAACAGCTCAAACACTTTTTGATGTAGGGTTTAGTCTTACTCCAGTCCCAAAAAAATTTATTAAAGGTGGTTCTGCTATTATCAAAATGGCTGAACAAGGAAAATTTACCACTCAGAAACAAATGGTAGATACAGCAAAAAAATTAGGAATGACAGAACAGGAAATAGCACCACTTGTTAGAGAAGGATGGTTTGCAGATATCCTACGTAAAATTTCTCCTCGAAGGGGTGGAACTGAAAAAGCGCTGCATGCAACAAAAGCCGGAGTTGGTAGAGCGTTTGAGACAATCCGAGAGTCAGATATTGCAAGAAACGCTTTGACTAAGGGTTCAAGAGGCGCTTTTATTAAAAATTTAGAATCTGGGTTAGCTGATTTGTCTACAGGAGCTAAAGATGCGATTGCCGGTGATTTAGCGGATTTAATGAATAGTAAAATGACTGGTCGAGATTTGATGGTTTTCTGGGATAAAATCAACGACTACTGGAAACAATATCCCAAACTTGGAAAGCTAAAAGGTTCTCTTAAAAAAGCACTGGGTTCTATTTCTCCCGAGTTATCTTCTGATTTTGAAATGGCCAATACTTTATCTCAAAGATTCCGTGATGTGGCATCAAAGCTAAAACCTAATGTGGCAACTGATATTGCTGGCCTTGGAGAAGTTGGTGTTGTCTTTAGCTCTCTTTTAAAGGGTGGTTTACCAGTATTAATGAAAACAGCTCCTTATAGCCTTGGAATTCCAGCCGCAAGAAAATTAGCGCAGTTGATGTCAACGAGCGCTAGATTTCAAAACCTTCATAAGAAAATGATCACTACTGTAAATGCTGGACAGGTTAAAGCTACAAAGAAAATTTTAGATCAGATGGTTGGGATGATTCAAAAAGAATCCCCAGAAACAGCGGCAGAGCTGCAAAAGATTACCATGGAAGACCTAGAAGAAATGCTTAAGGGAGCGGATTAAGTTTCCCATGTGTTTTTTTCTGCTTTATAGCCCTCTCTGTAAGAGAAAATGGATAAAGAAATTAAAATTAACCCTATAACGAGAAAGGAAATCATAATATCACCTATTAAAAGTTTTTAAATAGTACATGATTGCTTGGAGAACAAGCTTGGACATTGTCATATTCCTATCGATTGCAGCCTTCTTAATGATGGCGTGTTCTTCACGAGACAATTTGACTATTAGAGTTGCTAACTTTTTCATATATAAATATATACCAAATCGCCTTTTTTCTTGCAAATAGAAAAAAAAGAGTTGTACAAAAGAGATGTTAGTTAGGCCAGAGAAAAAGGAGGTTTTACGATGGCTAGAATAAAAAGAGCGTATGGTATTGGTAGGCCGTTTCGAGACGTCTTTCCTGTGCCTGTGATAGCGGCAAGGGCTCCGCTTACAAGTGATACAAATTATGAAGACGGTCAAGTCTGGATTAGAACTTCGACCAATCAAGTATGGATTAAAACAAGCACAGTTTCCGGCTCTGCTACATGGAGTTTAGCTGGTCCTGGAGCTTCTGATGTTGACACTATCAATAGTTTATCACCAGTTGCTGGTAATATCATCATTGATGGGGGAACCAATATTACTGATGTGAATGCGGGTAACACGGTGACGCTGAATTTAGACGCGGCAATCACCTTGGCGACTAGTGTCACCTCTCCGATTTATACTTCTGCTGCTGCTGCAGATACAAACATCAATTCTGCTGCGGGACAAAATATTATCCTGCAAATGGGTGACGCTGCTGCTGCTAACAAAGTAAGTTTCGAAACGAATGCTAGTGCAGAGGTTGCAAGTCTAGATTCTGCTGGAACGCTGACAGTTGTAAATATGGATGGTATCATCGGTGCCACAACTCCTGCTGCTGGTACCTTCACTACAGTTACAGCTAATACCTCAGTGACAAGTGCACTTTACACTTCTGCTGCTGGTGCGGATTGTGATATTACAGCTCCAGTTGGTCAGAATATGGTGTTGAAGCTTGGAGATGCTGCCGGTGCTAATAAACTTAGTGTAACAGATAGTGCAGACGTTGAAGTCTTTGCCGTTGATTCTAACGGTGGACAGACATATACATCTATCACTTCTACTGGTTTGATCACTGGTCAAGCTGGTATTACCGTTAACTCTGCTGGTACTGCCATTACACTTGGTGGTGACAATAGTGGTGATGCGGTAATTCTTGGAGGTGGAACGACAGCTCGTGCGATAACGATCGGTCAAGACGCTGCAGCCCATACGGTAGCAATTGGACAAGCTGCCGCTGGAGCAATTACAGTTGATACAGCTGCGGGAATTTCTCTAGACTCTGCAACTGCTTCAAACTTCACTGTTACTGGCGCTGCTGATCTAACACTAGATTCTAGTGCAGGTTCGGTAAATATTGCTGGTGGTGAAGCTGCTGTTGATGCGGTATCTATTCAAGCCGCTGCCGGTGGTATTGATGTCAACGGTGCTCTAGAAATTAATATCGATTCTTCTGAGGCCGCTGTGGCTGATGCTGTTCGCATTGTTGCTTCCGCTGCCGATGGAGGTATCGATATTGACAGTGGAACTGGTGGTTTAACACTTGATTCTACAGGAGCTATCAGTATAGACGCTGCTGCTGCATCAAACTTTTCTGTAAGTGGAGCTGGTATCGATCTTACTCTTGGTAGTGCTGCTGGACGTGTAATCGTCAACGGTGAGGAAGCTGCCACAGATGCTATTACGTTGCTTACTGCTGCTGGTGGTATCGATGTAAATGCAGCCTTAGAGATTAATATTGATTCTTCTGAAGCTGCGGTTGCTGATGCTGTCAGAATCGTTGCGTCGGCCGCTGACGGTGGTATTGATATTGATGCTGGTACAGGTGGAATCACGATTGACTCAACAGGTGCTCTTTCACTTGATGGAGCTGCCGCCTCTAACTTTAGCGTATCAGGTGCTGGTATTGACCTAACACTTGCTTCTGCTGCTGGTAGAGTTGTAGTAAATGGTGAGGAAGCCGCTGCCGATGCAATAAGATTGCTCTCTGCTGCTGGTGGACTTGATACTGATGTAGCTCTTCAGATGAACTTAGTGTCATCACAAGCTGCCGCTGATGCCATTGTTATTAATGCATCTGGTGGTGGTGTTGATATTACGGCAGCTACTAATGATTTAGACATCGCAGCCTCAACAGCAAGTGTTAACATCACTGCTGCAGAAGCTGTTGGAGATGCTATTGTTATCAATGCTAGCAATGCCGCTGGTGGTGTAGACATTCAAGCTGGTACTGGAGGGGTTAATATCGCTTCCGGTCAGATTGTTAATGTCGTTAGCAAAACTAACGCTGACACTCCATATGCATTACTAGGAACCGATTATGTCGTTGCTGGTGATACAGGGGCTGGTGTTCTTCAAGTAACACTTCCTGCTGCTCCTGCAACTGGACGTGTTGTTATCGTTACTGACGAAGGTGGTGCTGCTGGAGCTAGCAATATCACTGTTAATGGTAACGGAAAGAATATTGCTTCTGCCGGAGCTGTTGCCGCAACAGCAGTAATCAACTCCAACTATGGAAGTATGTACCTAATTTACACTGGCACGATTTGGAATGCCTTTGACTTACCATAAACCAAGAACTTAAGGTGAAAAAATGGAAACAAAAGACGTAATAGCCTTTGTAGAAGAAAAGGAATGTGGGACATTCAAGGTCTTAATACCTAGAGGAGCTCCTTCCAGTCAGGCTTACGAATTTGGCTATAATTTTCTGCAAAAGATTGTTGAAATTATTAATCAACAAGCTAGACAACTAGAGCCTAAAAAAGCAGAAGAAGAGGCTAAAGAAGTCAAAGAGACTAAGCCTGAAAAGTAAAAATAAAGGGTGGGGACTGAACATCCCCTCCCTATTTTAGCACTGCACCACAAATAGTGCTATCCACACACGGAGCAAGTTATGACAAATAGAGCGTCTCAAAATAGGCCCTTTAAATTTGGGGCAAAAGATAGGCGAGAATTTATCGTTCATGATGGCGAAATGGCAATTCGTGCACAAAACGATGCAACCGGAAATGTTTTATATCTTGGTTTTGCAAAGGCCGGAAGTGCTACAAGCGATGCTGTTTGGCAAATATCCTTTCATGCATGGGATGCGAATAATGCTTTAACATCAAGAACGTGGCCACAGAATAGTTTAGGTAGTCCATCTACTGAATATGAATTTGTATGGGACAATCGTGCCACTTACACCTACGGATAATGAGGTAAGATATGCCATTAAAAGTAAATCCAGTTGATGGTCGCCTAGACCTTGTGATGAGTCCAGGAGGTGGCACGGCAACTATTGAATTTGATACTGATTCAGGCACCGCGAATCCAACAGGCGCAGGTGTCATTACTGTTTCTGGCGGTCTTGGAATAAATACCGCTGGTGCTGCAGACGTTGTAACAATAAATTTAGATAGCCCTGTCTTAACGACTTTGGGTGGTACGGGAAGGAATAGCTTAACCGATGGAGCAATTGTTGTTGGAGATGGGACAAATGCCGTTGAGTTAATTGGTCCTCTTACCGATGGGCAACTCCTTATAGGGGATACCGCTGGAGTATCTCCCGTCGCCGCCACTTTAACCGCTGGTGCTGGAATAACGATCGTAAACGGAGCTGGCAGCATCACAATATCATCTACTGGTGGTTTCACATGGAACGAGGTTACCGGTATATCACAATCCGCTTCCGTAAATAATGGATATATCACTAATAATGCAGCATTAGTAACGGTAACACTCCCTGCAACAGCGGCTATCGGTGATAGCGTTCAACTAGCAGGAAAAGGAGCGGGAGGGTGGAAAATAGCTCAGAATGCAGGACAGACCATCCATTTTATTGATACCGATACTACTACTGGTGTAGGCGGAAGCCTTGACAGCACAAAGCAATATGATGCTGTCGAGTTGGTATGTATAACAGCAAACACAGACTGGGCAGTTATTGATTCAGTCGGAAACATAACGGTGACATAATGGCTACACAGAATGCAATTAATATTTCTGATTCTGGAATTGTATCTTATGATGGTTCTGGTGATTTTGCTGGCAGAACTTTAACACCACCATCTGCTGGAATCAATATAACAAATGCTGATGGAATATCGGGAAATCCATCATTTACCTTAACGGATGATTTAGCGGCTGTAGAAGCTCTTGCTTCTACTGGAATAGGTACTAGAACTGGAGCGAGTACATGGACTACACGTACAATTACAGCATCCGATGGAAGTAATGTCACAAATGGAGATGGCGTTTCAGGGAATCCAACGATTGATACAGCTGCGCTTCCTGTAGGTTTTGTTGATCCTGCGAATGAAGCACAGATTTCTTTCGTGAATGGGACTCGTACATTCACTATCGATAAACAAGTTACATCCTTCACTTATTGGTCTGACGGTGCTAAATACACGAAAACAGCTGCAGAGAATATCGTTATTGCAAACACCGAAGGTCTTCACTACGTCTATTATGATGGAAGCACTCTAAGTGAAACTACTACTTTTTCTAATGATCTCATCACAAAATACGCGATCGTTGCTATTATTTATTGGGATGCTACGAACGCTAAAGAACTCTATATTGGGGATGAATTCAAGCATACCACGAAGATGAGCGGCCTTACTCATGTTTATCTTCATGATACTGTAGGTTTTGCTCTAGAGACTGGTGGTGCTATCACAAGTTTATCAACTGATCAAAGTGGTGATTTAGCGGCCCATGGACAATTTGGTAATGAAGCAACTGTTGCGTGGGATGAAGATGCTGCTTTCAGTTTTACGGCAAGAACAAGCACATCTACAATTCCAGTTTATTACAAAGATGGTGCGGATGCCAGTAATATTTGGAGATATGACGATACAGCAACTTTTGGAGTTCTCACCACAGGAACAGGACGAGCAGCATATAACCAGCTAACTGGTGGAAATTGGCAACAGACAGAGGTTGCCAATAACGATTTTGTTCTTGCTCATGTATTCACCTACAATGATAGCACTCGTAAATATGCAGTCATTCAAGGTCAAGCCGATTATGCAACATTGGTAGCTGCTAGAGATGGAGCAGAAACAGAAATTATTGACATAGTGTTAGATGGACTTCCAGCCGCAGAGTTTAAGTTTCTTGGAACGATTATCTATCAAACATCTAATGGATATGCTAATGCTGTGAAATCCCGCACAAGGACTGTAAACGTCGCTGGAGATGATTATATCGACCTTAGGGACTTTGGAGTTACAAGAGGTGGTGTTTCAGGAACATTAACAGACCATGGAGCTTTGACAGGTCTCGGTGATGACGACCACACTCAGTATCTTCTTGCTGATGGAACTCGCGCCCTTGCTGGTGCTTGGGACATGAATAGTCAGAATCTTACTAATGTTAATGTTGATAGTGGAACAATTGATGGAACAACAATAGGTGGCGCAACTCCCGCTGTTGGAACATTTTCAACTTGCAATGCTACAACTTTTGATACAAATGTTGCTGCTGCTGCAG
>JAEORY010000003.1 GCA_016840645.1 Candidatus Borrarchaeota archaeon
AAACTTTTCCCTGGTTGGATAAGGTTTATTGGAAAGAAAACATAGTGTGGTCGCCGGGCTACTTCGTCAGTAGCGTAGGCATAGATGAAAATGTCATCCGAAACTATGTAGAGTACCAAGGACAAAAGGATTCAGATCAGCTCCGAATGGAGCTGTAACGGTAAGTACCCCGGCTTTAGCCGGGGGAATCTACCTTTAACGAAATTCTTTTAATAATCTTTTGTAGGACTCATTCCAATACCCTTGGTATAGTACCGCTTGAAACCAGTCAATATCACCCGGTACATTAAGTTCGATAACTAAGGGGCCTTTATTACATATTGCGATATCCCATGCTTGCATGCCTAGTCTCGGTAAGCAAAGCGTCGCTTCTTTTACAGTGTTAATGACTTTATCCCAATATGGTAGTTTAAAGCCTTGAAGTTCTTTATGAGTGTCGGGGTGTAATTGTATTTGTTGTTCATGGAATCCAGCTTTAGAAAATGTATTCATTATTTTTCCAGATGTTGCATCAACGGTTGCAAGCAGGTTGCCGGTACGTCCATGAACCAGGTTGTCTTTCATATTCTTTCCTGTAGGGATTCGTAAATATGATGATAAGATTTTGGGTCCTTCATTGAGATTCAGGGTCCATATTCTTAAAGTGGATAATGTATTGTTTCCTATTAAATCTCGGATCTGGTCGTGTGAGTATATTGTTTCCTGAAACAAATACCCCCCCTTGGCTTTATTATCCATGATTGTATTAAGTAAAGCCTCTTTGCTAACGGTATTGCCGTTTAATAATTCGTAACTATTTGTCCCTGGATTAAAATTAGAAATGCTTAAAATACCGTTGCCATGAAAGTCGGAATTTGGTTTTAAAAAAAAGGGAAAATGATTTGTATCTGAAAGAAAGTTCCACAATTGCTCTTGACTTTGTAGGGCAATAATACCATTGGGTAAAAGACGGTGTTTGGGATTGAAATAGGCTAGAAGTTTAGGCATTTCAAATCCAAAACATTCCATTAAAATTTGAAAACCTAATTTATCTGCTGGAACGGACATCCATCCGGGGTCGCAAACTTGCTGGTAAAGTTTAAGTTTTTTTCGATGCCCTACAAATTCACTTTTTTGTTGTCTTGATAATTTATTGCTATAAAGGTGAAAGTCAAAATATTCATATGCACTGAGTTTTTGTTGATTAAAACGATAATAGATTAATTCTGCGAAAAGAGATGGGAGAGGCCTAGATGATCTTTTACTTGCTTCAAGTAGCTTCTTGATATTATTTACGTTAATCAATGCAAACTTACCTTACCTTTTAGTGTGTATTCAGGTGGTTATTAATGGTGCTGGCGACAATCACGGCATTATCTCCTTTTAGAATACCGAGATGATCGCCGGGTATTTGGTAAACAATAACTTTTCCTGTGACGTGGTGACTCCAACCATAATCATGCAAAAATTTCACATGCCTAGCATATTTTGATTTGTCCATTGCCTTGAGCAGAATAATATCTCCATCAAAAGCTGAAATTTTAGAATTTTCGTAATAATCTATTCCCTGAAGTAGCACGGTTTCTCTCGTGTTTATAGCCGATTGTATTTTATGATCATTTCCAGAATTGGAGGTCATGGATTGTTTGTCGGTTTTTCTCATAAAAGTATTTTGAAAAAACTGTATAATTGGTCTGAGAAAGACAAGTGAATGGTTAATGAGCCAATTAACCTGTTTACCCTTTCTTAATATTGTATCTAGGAGTATGACTGCTCCAACTTCTTTATTTTTTTGTTTTAGCAGCTTGGCAACTTCTACTGCCAGCATACCTCCAAACGATATACCTCCTAGTTGGTATGGCCCGGAAGGAGCATATCTAAGGATAGCATCACAATATTTTTTGGCTAATGATGGGATGGAGATGCTTGAATCCATACCATTTGAAGCGTTTACTATCAAAGCGTGCTCTTCAGGCACATAGATACCTAAAACAGGTTGGCCCTGGTCGAATTGGTTGGCTAACTCCCGGTAAATTTCAATGCCGGACAGCAGAAACAGAGGGGGGCTATTGCCATTTGGTTGTAATGGTACCACCGCCGAAGTTTCTGATTTTTGTTGATCATTCAGTTTGTCAGATATTTCCCGAATTGTTGGTAAATGGAAAAGTAGACCCATTCCAAAGTCAGTACCAGTGGCTTTGATCATTTCCGTTATTACTGATGCAGCCAGTAGAGAGTGTCCTCCAAGATCGAAAAAACTATCATCGATACCAATTGGTGAAGTATTGAGGCATTTTTCCCAAACGGTACAAAGTGCTATTTCAAAATCATTTCGTGGATGAGATAACTTTTTTTTCGGGAGTGAGATATCGACCTCAGGTAATTGTTTGCGGTCAATTTTACCGTTTGGTGTTAGTGGGATTTCTTCAAGAATTATAAACTGCGCGGGTACCATGTATGAGGGTAGCTTGGAGCTGATATCTTGTCTCAAAGGAGTAATATCCAGAGATGGCTCTGTTTCTTCAGGAACCAAATAAGCTACCAGGGACATTTCATTACTATAATCAAGACGAGCCAAAACTGCTGCGACCTTTATGTTTTTATTCTCCATTAAGGTAGATTCGATTTCTCCCAGTTCAATTCTGTAGCCACGTATCTTAACTTGATGATCATTTCTACCGAGGTAGATAAGTCTATTGTTGAAATCAAAGCGTACCATGTCGCCTGTTTTATACATAATAGTTTCTGGAATGTTGGAAAACGGGTCCGAAATAAACCGTTCTTTAGTCAGTTCAGGTCGATTGAGGTAGCCTTTTCCTACGCCATCACCAGTAATATATAGCTCACCAGGGACACCAACTGGAACAGGTGATAAATGATTGTTTAACACAAATAATCGGGTTCCCTGTATTGCGGATCCTAACGAAATGATCTGTTCGTTGGGTAATATTTGACTGACAGATGACCATACCGTAGTTTCTGTCGGGCCATACATATTCCAGACGGAAGATGTTATTGATACCAATTTTTGTGCGAGATCTGGAGGAAAAGCTTCTCCACCACAGAAAATACTTAACTGATGATTGCCCTTCCAGTTGCTGGCCAGTAAGAGCCTGAAAGTTGCAGGTGTGGCCTGTAATATAGAAATATTTTCTTCATCGATAATGCGGGCTAACTTTTTTCCATCTTTTGTGTCTGTTTCAGATGCCAGCCTGATACAGCCGCCGACCAGAAGAGGTAAAAAAAGCTCAAGCGCCGATATGTCAAAAGAAATCGTGGTAACAGCCAATAGAGTATTATCTTTTGACATGCCGGGTTTTTTAGCCATGGCGCTTAAAAAAGTGCTTAGATTATCGTTGCTTATTTGGACACCCTTGGGTTTTCCGGTAGATCCGGAAGTGTAGATGATATATGCCAAGTCACTTTTCGAGGATTCTGGAACAGGAGTTTTATCGAGAGTGTCACATTGAATATTGTCCAGGCACAGGATTTTTCCAGTATAAAGTGAAGAAATCTTTTTTCTTAGTGTTTTTACAGTCAGAATTGCTGCTGGTTTTGAGTCATCGAGAATCGTATGAATTCTTTTTTCTGGAAAGTTCGGATCAATCGGGATATATGTGAGGCCCAGATAATTACAGGCCAGTAATGCAGAAACGATAAATCGATTGCGATCAAGAAATATTCCAATCTTGTCATTTACTCGAAAACTTGATGCAGACAAGTATAAGGCCAGACCTGAAACCTGCTCCGCAAGTTCCGCATAGCTTATTTTTTCGGAGTCAGTGATTAAAGCAATTCTGTCTGGATATAGTTTTGTGTTAATAAAAAAAGATGTTGAAATTTGCGATGGTTTTTTCTGATAAGTATCAAGACGTTCTATGGGAGGAAACAAAAGGTTTCTTTCATGATCAGTCAGTATATTAAAATTGCCTATAGGCCGCTTAGGGTACTCTAGGCAATGACTGATCAATGAAGAAAAGTGAGCTATTGCTCTATGTCGTAAGTCATCGTCAGGCCAGACACCAATATTGAAATCAAAATGTAAAGTAAAGACAGGCGTCGTTTTGGACTGATCAATAATTACTCTCAGGCTTTCACGTTTCTCCCAGTTACTGTCAGGGCCGCTTATTATGCTTGATTTTGGAAGGATATTTAATGGTGTCGTAATGTCTAGATCAGCGGACTTATTGGCAAAAATTCCTGAAAATGCTTCTCTGAAATTGAAGATTACATCATAGTCGGGAATGTCAGTGCTAGAGATAAAGTCTTTGTAGGGTTTTACTGAAAAATTTTCTTCTTTTAGCTTCTGTGTCAATGAATAAAATGACTCATCTTTGGAGAATTGAATTCGGTTAGGACAAATCTCCATAAACAAACCGGGTGTATTAAGGTATTCTTTTTGTCGGTTTAATAGCGGGATCCCGATGAGAATATCATCACTGGTTGTTACTCGGTGAAGATATGCAAAGAGTATCGTCAGGAAAAAGCGAGAGTGTGGTATTTGGTCAGTTTGGTCATGAATTTTTTCTGAGGTCGCTAAACAAAGTTTTTGGGATAACCGAACTGTTTTGGCGGTTTTGGGTAAGCGATTACCATAAAAATTGAGGTGTGAGGGGGGAGTTGAAAATTTTTCTTTCCAGTATTTAAGATTGTTCTCATAGCCCTTGGAAGAGACAAGGTTGTTAACATGGATTAAATAATCAGAAAAATTGGGTACTATTGCGAGACCTGCTGGAGTCGCCGAATTCTTAGTCGGAGATGAATTACTGTAAAACTGATAGAGCTTGTCTAGTTGTTTGATTATAAGATGACAAGAGTGACCATCGGTTATGATATGGTGTTGGTTTAAATAGAATAGAAAATGCTTCTTATTAAGTTTCAGCAGAGCAGCTTCAAATAATGTTTCATTCTGTTTAAAGGTCTTAAGGCTTTTTTTTTCCAACCAGTTGTTTAATTTTAGTACAGGTTTTCTCTTTGTCGTAAAGTCTACGAAGTCAATAAAATTAACAGGTGGCAAGAAAGTCAGTCCGAGCCCTGACTTATATGTGGTAAGTGCCAGATTTAATGCTTCAGTCTGTTTTACAACATCGGAAAAGGCTTTGAGAAATGCAACTGTGTCAATCGAAGAATGTATCGAAAGGGTTAAAATAACATTATTCGTCGGAATGCTTGGATGAATAGAATCTTCCAGAAAAAAAAGCTGCTGTCTATTGTTTAGCGGAAAAACTGAGGACATTCTACATACTCTGATAAATTCCGTTTTATCCAGCCTAATATTATATATGTTAATTGTAACATGCACACGGTCTTCGTGTAGATTAATATTTAAGATACCTTTATTGCTTTAAAAAAGATAAAATTAAATTTGATCATTGTATATTAGATGAGCCAAGGATGAGTGAAGATTACCAACTAACCTTAAATGATTATAAACAAATTATTGTCAGGCGATGGCTATATTTCGCCATTCCATTTTTGATCATTTCAATAATCAGTGTTTCAGTCGCGTTTTTAATGCCTGCTGTTTACAAATCTTCTGGGAAAATATTGGTAGAATCCCAGCAAATTCCCAAGGATTTAATTCGATCGACTGTCACCAGTTATGCAGACGAGCGTATTCAGATTATTCAACAGAGAGTCCTAACGCGAGAAAACCTCGCCAGAATTATTAATAAATTTGATTTGTTTCCTACAGAAAAGCAGAATTTAACAATAACGGAACAGGTGAATTTGATACGTGAACGTATCAGTGTTGATCAGCTTAAAATTGGAAAAAATAGAAAAAATACCACTACGATTGCGTTCGAGCTTGGATATGAAGATGCGAATCCGGCTATGGCACTAGCAGTTACAAATGAATTAATTACCTCATTTTTAGAGGAAAATGTAAAAACACGAACCAAAAGAGCTTCTGAGACGACTGAGTTCCTCACAGAGGAAGCAGCCAAATTAAAACAAAATCTTGAAGATATTGAAGAGCAGTTAGCTTTGTTCAAACAAGATAATAGCCATGCGTTACCAGAGCATTTGGACCTTCATCTGAAAATGCTTGAGCGTACCGAAGCTTCAATTAAAGAGATCAAGCGAGAAATAAAAACAGCCAGGGAAGAGCGACGTTTCTTAGACATTGAATTATCTGCAGCAAAACAAGTAATTAACGTATCAAACCGTAATGAGGGGGCTATTACTCCAGTCCAGGAGTTGGAAGAGCTAAAGGTAAAGTACTCTGATCTTATATCTAAATATACAAACGCTCATCCTGATGTAAAAACTATTCTTAATAAAATTGCCGTACTGGAAAAAGAAATATCATCCATGCCTGCTGCTTCGATAAATGCAAAAATTGCTAATGAGCAGGGGATTGATGTGGCTCGGGTGCATGCCCGAATTGATTCAGTAGAAGAAACGATTCGCTCACTCAATGAGCAGTTAAATGAGCAAGTATCCGAGAGAAAAAGGCTTGAAGCTATTATTGTTGAAACGCCCCAGGTTCAACGTGCCCTGGTTTCATTAAATCGAGATTATGAGAATACATTAAAAAAATATAAAGAAATTCAGGCCAAAGAGATGGAAGCAAAGTTGTCAGAGAGTCTGGAGGAAGGAAAAAAAGCTGAACGTTTCACATTGATTGAACCACCAATTAAACCAAGAAAGCCAATCAAGCCGGATAGGAGAAAAATTATATTTTTTGGAATAGTACTGTCTGCTGGGTTGGCTGGCGGATTAGTGATGCTTCTGGAAATTATGGATAAAAGAGTGAGAGGTGTAAACGCCCTGACAGCATTACTCAAGCATCGGCCTTTGGTCTTAATACCTTTCATTACCACGGAAAGAGATCTCCTCAGAAGGAAAAGAAGACTACGATGGTTAATGCTATTTGGTGTCTTGTTTGCAGTATCGGCATTACTTGTAATACATTTTTTCTATATGCCGCTTGAACTTCTGATGATAAAAATAATGGTTAAGCTGGGGTGATTTATGGAAAGAATTAAGGCAGCCATTCAAAAGGCCAAGGAAACACAGAAACAGAGTGGGAAAAAGTCGGATCATAACGGTGATCCGAAAAGTCGAAAGGCAGTTGAGTTAGACCCCCAAAAAAATGGGCTTGAAAGTCTGGTTTATGATAAAACCAAAGTGATCAAACTGGATCAGAAGCACCTGGAAGATAACAGGATAATCGCACATAATAAAAATAATCTACTAAGCTCATCATTCGATTTGTTGAGAACTCAGGTGTTAAGGCTGATGCAGGAAAATGGCTGGAAGACACTTGCCATAACGTCCCCAAACCCTGAAGCTGGTAAAACAGTCGTATCAATTAACCTGGCAATGAGTATTGCTCAACATACAGAAAAGAGTGCTATGTTAGTGGATTTTGATTTTAGAAGGCCTAAAGTTGCCAGATATTTGGGGCTTGAGCTTGAGACATCGATCAATGATTATATTGAGAGGGACGTTCCGGTTGAGAATATTCTAATAAATCCTGGTTTACCACGCTTGGTTATGCTGGCTTCGAACAAGCCAATTAAAAATTCGGCAGAAGTCTTGGCTTCAAGAAAAATTGAAAACTTGATAAATGATGTAAAAACTCGTTATGAAGAAAGGGTTGTGATTTTTGATTTACCGCCTATTTTGAATTCTGACGATGCTATTACCATTTTACCGAAAATAGATTGCGTTATTATGATCGTTGCCAATGGCATGTCTGCTCAACATGAGATTGAGGATAGTCTTAGATATTTGCATGAAACCAATCTGTTGGGTGTAGTGATGAATAAAAGTGAAGAAAACTTAAAAACTTACTATTGATCAGGTAAGACTTATGTTAAAAAATAATTCTCTTCAGAAAAGAAGACGCTTTATGAAATCAGTGATGCTTGGTTCTATTGGTTTCCTTTTATCTCCGACTATTAATAAACAGTTAAATAAGCAAGAAGGAGAATATCTACTCATAAATGGTTGGATAATTCCTATAAGCCAATTCAAAACTATTAAACGATCATGATTATCGACTTGGAAACAACAGTCCCTCCTAACAAACATTTTGATGTTTGTATCATGGGTGCTGGTCCAGCAGGAATCACAACTGCTATCAAACTTGGTGAAGCAGGATATGTTATTGCTTTGCTAGAGGGAGGAGGAGAAATATACGACCAGAAGTCGCAGTCATTGTATTCATGTGAGACAACTGGAACTGATCTATGGCCTGCTTCAATGCGTCTCAGGTATTTCGGAGGCACCTCGAATCATTGGGCTGGTCGTTGTAGGCCATTTGATGCATCCGATTTCGATCAGGAACATTACAGTGGGATGCCTGGTTGGCCAATTGAATATCAGGAGATAGAACGACATTTACCAGAGGCAATGAATATCCTGGATCTTCCAGCGGAAAAATTTTCTTCAATAAATCCATCTTTAGCTGAACGAAGATTTGCTGCGGATGCATTTCAAAAAAGCCCCCCTACAAGATTTGCTTTAAAATATAAAGAGTTCTTTGAACAAAGTGAAAACGTAATTCTTTTCTTAAATGCAAATGCCATTAATTTGGATATTGAACCAGATTCCGGGCAGGTGAAAGCTGTTGAAATAAAAAACTATTCGAATAAGGATTATTCAGTAACTGCCTCTGAATTTGTTTTGTCAATGGGGGCAATAGAAAATGCACGTTTTTTATTAAATCAGGAATATATCCACAGAAACCATAAGATGGTTGGAAGTTGTCTTATGGAACATTTAAATGTAAAGCTGGGCGAATTTATTTTAAAAGAGGGATATGAAAAAAAAGGCAGGCAATTTTTTACGCATTCGTCTTTTACAGAAAAATATAAAATTGGGAAGTCCAATATTACCTTTGGTGTTATAAAAAATATTAAAACATATGGTAGAACTGCGAAAATAAAAAAATTTTTTAAAACACTTGCATGTGAATATTCGTTAGAAGATAAGATTCAGTTTATAACTGAGTTTCAATGCCCGGGTGAAGGTAGAATCACTACACTCATGGAGCAAGCCCCTGGATTGCATAGTTTTGTGGCATTGAGTAAAGATGTTGATGATTTAGGTCAAAGAAAGGCTCTAGTGAATTGGAAAATCGATAAATTAGATGAGAAAACTATACGGAAAGTTGCTGTAGAGGTTGCCAAGTCATTTGCTGATTCTGGTTTGGGGATAGTGAAATTAGAAGATTATATTCTGGATCCAAAAAAAGAAATTAAGTATTCCCCTCATGCTCATCATATGGGAACAACCAGAATGGCACGTGATGAAAAATCAGGAGTTGTAGATAAGAATTGCAAGGTTTTTCATACCGATAATTTATACGTCGCCGGTAGTAGTATTTTTGCAACCGGTGGAGCATGCAATCCAACCATGCCAATTATCCAATTTTGTTTAAGACTTTCAGACCACCTGAATACCAAGCTGAGACCTCTAGCATTCAATCAATCGTGATTTTTATTTACAGTGTAATCCCCCCGCTAATTAATAGGAGTTATAAGTAGAAAATTCTCGTAAACTTAACGCAGGAGTTTTCTATGAAAAAATCACGATATTCAGACAGTCAGATTCTGGCTATTTTAAAACAGAACGAAGCTGGTACGCCGGTTACTGAACTTTTCCGGGAGCATGGTATGAGCGATGCCACTTTTTACAAGTGGCGAGCCAAATACGGCGGCATGGATGCATCATTGATGAAACGGATGAAAGAGCTGGAAGATGAAAACCGTCGTCTGAAAAAGATGTATGCTGAAGAAAAACTCAAGGCAGAAATCGCCAAGGAAGTGATCGAAAAAAAGTGGTGAAGCCATCTCGACGGCGAGAGGTGGCTCGAAGAGTGGTTATGACATACGGCACCAGTATTCGTATCGCTTGTAAGATTATGACGATTAGTGAGACCTGTTATCGCTATCAGCCAAAGCTGAGTGATGAAAATACTGAGATAGCTGACTGGCTATTACGCCTGACACAGACGTATAAGCGACGGTGATTTGGCTTGTGTTTCTGGTATCTACGCAATACTAAGGGGTTTGCCTGGAACTACAAGCGAGTTTATCGCATTTACCGGGAACTGGAATTGAGCCTGAGAATCAAGCCCAAACGCCGGTTAAAGCGGGGTCGCCCCGATGAACTCAGCGAGCCAGTCGCAATCAATCAGGTCTGGTCGATGGATTTCATGCATGACAGCCTGAATGATGGTCGTAAGTTCAGCACGTTTAATGTGCTGGATGATTATAACCGTGATGGACTAGGTATAGAGGTTGATTTCTCATTGCCGAGCCAACGTGTCATTCGCGCACTGGCGCGCATCATAGAGTGGCGTGGAACGCCGTTGGCACTAGGCTGCGACAATGGTCCTGAATACAACAGTCAGCAGCTGATAGACTGGGCTAGCGATAACCGGATCACGATGCTGTATATTTAACCAGGTAAGCCAACACAAAATGCCTATGTTGAGCGGTTCAACCGTACTGTCCGACATAATGTCTGGATATGCACAGCTTTAACAGTATCGACCAGGCTCAGTTACTCGCCACACAGTGGCTCTGGTCATACAATTATGAACGTCCGCATACAGCTTTAGGTGGAATACCACCCAGGAAATTACTGGAACCGGCTTAACCCTCTACTTTTGACTTCGGTTAATAATGGGGGGATTACAACATCAATAAAGACTATCGACTATGGCTTACTTTCTACTTAGATCAGCTGTGAATTATTTTACAGCATACCCTTTAATCGATGCCCAAAGAGTTGTGTTTATATAATGGATTCACGCAGGGTGTTAGTTTTTGGCATGTCTAGTATTATATCAAGTAAGATTTATCATATTTCATTTTCAGCTAAGTAAAGTTGAATATATTGGAGATTGGATGTTTTACAAAGCATCGAAGAATCAAACGCGCTTTTTTCTATTTGAAAAAGCTACTGGTACCAAGCCTGTACTACCCACTACATATTTGATTGAAGGTGATTTAGATAAAGATAAACTAAAAGGTGTGTTAAAAGTAGTAGTTAAAAATCGTGAAATGCTTCGGGCGAGGCTCGTTCAAGATAAACAAGGCAATATTGTTAACGAAATAAAGGATAATGATAACTTTTTAGAAGAGAGGGATATATCCGGGCTAGATACGGATTCTCAAAAAGTTGCTTTAGTCAATTTACTTCAAGAAGAAATTGACAAGCATGATGGCTTTTTTAGAACTTTGTTAGTTACGCTTTCTCCTGCGAAATTTTCACTTACATTGATTCCACATCATGGTGTGGTTGATGGCTTGTCAATTGGAAATATTTTAGCTGATCTTTCATTTGAATATAATCAAACACAAAAACATACAACTGATGATAGTGAGCAGTATAAAAATACCATTGATAGACTCGAAAAGATTGAAGTTGAATCGAAAGAAAAAGATACAGAATACTGGAAAAATACATTAATTAATTGCGAACAGCAGACGGCAATACCAGCAGCTGTAGGGACTAGTGATCAACAATTTTCTAAAACTGAATATATTAGCGAGACATATCAGGAAGTATTTCACTCTAATGTAAGGAATATTGCAAAAAAGCTTAAATGCCGAACATTTTCCATTTATCTGGCATTAGGTTTGGTCGTTCTCCAACGATTAACAGGGCAGATAGATATTTTAGCCACGTTTCAAAGTGCTGGTCGAAGAAATCACAATGTTGATCCGAATTTGATTGGTTTGTTTTCAAAAGCCCTTATTGTTCGTTCTCCCCAGGAAAATGACTTAGTCTCAGACCTGATAATAAATGTTGACAAACAAGTAAGTGATGCATTATCTCATGAGGATGTTTCTTTTCAGAGTGTACTTCAGCATACGAATACGAAGGTCCGATTTGCATTTAATTGGTATCCAATATATGACCAGTTAACATTTGATGGTTGTAAATGTACAGAAGAAATTCTAATTCCGTGGCCAACTGACTTTGATATAAATTTCCACTTCATCAATAAACAAAATTCGATCGATATAAGGGCATATTATAATAGTAAGTCTTGTACTTACGAGGTTGTCAAAGCCTCCTTGCAGCTTTTTAGGGCTTTATTAGAAGGTGTTCCAAATAAGATAGATGATCCAATAAGTAATCTAGTATCTATTGGAGTAAGGGAAGTTAATGAGCTACCTCCTCTTAATACCATTGACAAGAAACGAATCGATGAAGTGTTTTTTTCTCAAGCTGAAAATGAACCACATAGAACCGCTTTTACCCACGAAGGAGCACAGCTAAACTATAGCGATCTTTCAGGGCTGGTTATAGGTTTTTCTCAGATTCTAGAGAATTCGAATTCTGGCTCTTCTACACCTCGTATCGCCATTATGGGGCATCGAGGACTAGGGATTGTAGTCGGTGCTTTATCCGCTTTAAGACTCAAAGGCTCTTTTTGTCTTATAGATCCTTGTTATCCTGCGGATCGAATACTGACAATGCTTGACTGTATTGACCCGGATTATATTTTGGTTGCTGATAATCTTATTGTTCCGATTCCTGAATTTTCGGACTTTATACAGGTAGAGCACGATTCTTCTTACAGTATCCAACATATTTTTCAGAATAAAATTCCTAACATAGAGCGAGTAGATGAGGGAGTTGCGTATTGGCTCTTTACTTCAGGTAGCACTGGACAACCCAAGGTAATATCTTCTGATCATTCTCCATTACTTCATGCTTTGAAATGGCAGAGAGAAACTTTCAAAATAAATTCTGATGACAGAGTTTCTTTTCTTTCGGGGGTTAGTCATGATCCTGCCTTAAGAGATATCTTTCTTCCTTTATTGATTGGTGGGAGTGTTTCTTCTCCAGACCCTTCTAGAATATTCGAGCCAGGATATTTATTCTCCTGGATTAATGACTGTGATATTTCAGTAATTCATCTAACTCCAGCAATGGTTAGTTTAATTGAAATGGGCATTAAATTGGATGAATACTGTTCCAGTGTAAAACAAATTTTTATTGGTGGTGATCGTGTTTCACTTCCTGTAATTAATCAAATCCGCAATATTGCTCCAAGTGCAAATATTGTTAACGTCTATGGTTCATCTGAAACCCCTCAAATTGTTCTATTTAAAGATATTTCTACAGGTTCTATAGATCTTGTATCTCCTATCCCGGTTGGTCGTCCTCGGACTGATGTGGTTGTTACAATTGAAGATACCAGAAGAAGATTGTGTGGTGTTTTGGAACCAGGTGAGGTCGTAATAAAAACCCATTACCTATCAAATGGGTATCTTAATATGATCGATGATTCAATTAATCCATTTGATAATAGTTTTGGGAGCGATAAATATGATACATATCGGACAGGAGATGTAGGATATCTAAATACTGAGGGGGATATCGTTTTAATAGGCAGAATAGATGATCAGGTTAAAATACGCGGATACCGAGTAGAACCCGCTGAAGTTACGTATCATCTGCAAAAAATCGTTGAATCATCGGCGGCAATAGTTGTTTCACTACCTTTAGAATCAGGTGAGTATAGGCTATTTGGCTATGTTGAAAAAAAGGAACCAATAAAAGATAGAAAAAAAATTCTTGCTGAAATGGCTCGTGGTCTTCCACCATACATGGTGCCAGATACAATCACATTCGTAGATCAACTTCCATATTTACCCAACGGGAAAATCAATCGTCATCAGCTTCCATCTCCTGATTTCAGTAAACGAGATGAATATGTAGCTCCACGTACTCCCAGAGAGCAACAGCTAGCAGATATTTGGAGTAAGGCTTTGGGAGTTACACCTATCGGTGTGACAGATAGCTTTTTTGACTTAGGAGGGGATTCATTAACCGGAATAAGCTTGATGCTAGAGATGGAGCGTGCAGGAATAGACGCAGATGTTACACGTACTATTATGGATGGTACCACCATTGAGGAAATTGCTAAATCGGAAATCAGAGGTGAAAACCTTAAAGAGGCTGATAAGAATATCGATATATCTATGCCTTATTTGCACAGGATGGCATTTCATTGTTTAAGGGGTATTCTTGTTATCTTGATAGTAATTGGGCACTGGGCTCCTGGTGCCTTCGAGCGCTTATCAGATTTAAAGCCTTTACATACATATATGACTCCAATTTTTAATTTAGGTACACCTGGGTTTGCGATAATGTTTGGAGCAACATTGTCCTATTTTAATTTTGAATTATTTAAAACACGATATGAGATTCATTCCAGACAAATTAAGCAAGGGCTGATATTACTGTCCATAACCATGGTAGTAATGTCATTCTTGTCAGTCATAAAGAAGGCTACAAATGATATTCCCATAGGTATAACTGAAATTGTGGGTTCCTATTACAATGTTATTGGGTTTTATTTCTTGGCTCTTGCTTCTGTGCCGCTATGGTTTCGATGGATACGTTTAACTAAAGAGTCTTATTCCGGACTGGCTTTTCTTTTTATTCTATATGCCGTATTTGATATTATTGCGCGTGAGATATTATTACCATACGAATGGAGTGGCATTTCGCAACTCCTTAGATTGTATGCAACGGCCAAGTTTTCCTATTTTAATATGACGTTAGGTGTAATTTTGGGGCTTTTTCTTGGCTTCGTTATCTATCGTCATCCATCTTTGCCTTTCACTCCAAAGTTTATTGCTTTAGGATGTGGCTTGATTACATTATCTATGGCTATTGCGTACCAACAGGGAGAAATTAGTGAACTTTTGTCACCGTCAAGGCGGCTTGATCTTTGGAAATGGGGTTTTTATTATGGTTTCATAATTTGTCTTATCTCAATATTTTGGAAAATTACTTCTAAATTTGGATCGCGAGGTGGGCTTATCGAGCACGGATTAAAGATTCTTTCATCTATAGGTGTTCTAGCACTTTTCTTTTTTGTTTTTCATGCACTAGTATTTAAAATTAAAGGAATTCTTGATGTTTATGGTGTACCGGATCTTATTGGCCTCATCATTGTCTTGTCATTGTTTTTTGGAATAGGTGGACTTTTAGTGCAAAAAATACGCAAAGTTTATTATGGGTAAAATTTACTGTTAAATATGCTAAAGAGTCTACCCTTATGCTCTGCTGAGATGTTCAGTTTACAGGAGAGCGTCAATGAATCAGATAAAAGAATCAATACATTTCTTAATTTGTGTATACCAACTATCAGTTCGTTCTTCAATCTTAGTTAAAGCTACCTGTGTAGTACGGATGGCTTTTTCGTAAGCTTCCTCTGATTTTAGTAGAGCTAAAATTTTACTCACTAAATCATCACTGTTTTCAGGGTCAAAAATTAAATTTGAATCATTAAAGTATTCATGAGCAGGTACAGCTTTACTGCAAATTGCAGGGACACCATGATGGGCGGCTTCAATTGGTACGGTAGCTAATCCTTCATTAAATGAGTTATGAGTTGGGCATACTACTAGGTCAGCATCGTTGTAAGCGCTACTTACTTCGTAAGCATTCAGCCGTCCTTTAATGATAACTCGATTTTTAATTTCATTTGGTATTGAGTCGCGCAATTTGTTCATCGCGGCTCCGTCTCCAACATATTCGAGTTTCAGTTTTTTGTGTTTTTTTGAAATTGTTGTAAATGCATCAAGCAAATCAAAAATACCTTTGTTTTCCTCAATTCGACCAACATACAATAACTTACGTATATTTGTTCTAATTTCTGATTTGTTAACTTGTAAAGATAAACGAGGAATTTGCACAAATGTTGTAATATCGCTAGGTTCTTTAAGGTTTATGATTTGTCTTTCGCACTCATGGGATACGCAAACTGCAGCATCAGCATGTTTGACAGCATTTCTCAAAAAATATTTTAATAATTTAAATTTAATGTTTCTTGGTTCGTCAAATGGAGTCCAAAGAGTATTGTGTATGCTTAATATAATTTTGGTATGTCTAGGGAGTAAATTAAGAAATATAAGAGGAAAGTCTGAACTAACGATTATGATATCCGGATTAAATTTCAAAATGGATTTTGATACATTTTTAGCATATTCAAATTCATCTAAGTAATATCCTAAACTAGTACCATTTCTTTTTCTTATAATTTTTTCGAAAGTAATGTTTTCGTCGTTAGAATCTGCAATGTTACTAGTAAGAATAACTTGTCCTGCATAGTTGTTATCTTTAATCAGGTCATAAAATTGCCCGGAATATGTTGATTTTATTATGCTGTCATCATTGTTACTTTCTTTCCATTTTAGAAATGTACCAAACGCATCCCCAGGGCCATGAATATAAGATAAATGTAAGCGGCGATTGGTGGGCATACGTAAATTCCTTGTGGAGAAAATAGTTTTTATTTTTATCGCTAGGTAGTTGCAATTGTTAGTTATCTTAAAGTGGTAGTGTTTTAATTAAACAAAGTCTAATTGGATTCATATATAGTTTTGTCTATAGAGAGTATTAACCATGGTAAATTAAGGTTTTGCTTTAGTTCAATATGATAATGATTATTATCATAGTGATAGCTTACAGGGGCAGGTTTATTATTGCTTCCAGGAATTGTGTGAAGTTTTAATCCTTTGATAGCTCTAATTAGAAGTTTTCCATTGATTAATTCTGAATAAAATGGAAGCTTATTTTTGATGGATGGTAGTGAGTTAGCAGTAAATGTTATGAGTATATGCTTAGAATTGCGAATGGCATTGTCATCCATGCTTTGAATAATTACTGATGCATTATTATTTTCTAGACTGATGTCTACATCTTTTAATTTTACCTGTCTGTTTCTTAGATTACCTATGATGCCTTGTGTTTTCTCTGTATTAATTAAAAAAACACCATCATCCCAGTTTCGGGCTAATTCTTTATTGTCTGATGATATTTGATGAAGAAAGGGGGCGAATAGAGGCTCAGAGGGATCATGGATTATTTTTGAATCAAGTGGAATTCTATTTTTCTTTAACCAGGGTAATTCTTTAGTTTCCGGGAGGACTATTTGAACTTTTCCAAGTTCTGCCGCTGTGCGGAGTGCCGCTGAATTTCCGGCAGAAAGTTTGTTGAAAAATAATTGTTGATAGGTTGGTGAAAAGACATAGACGCTTTCAGCTTCACTGATATGGTTTTTTCTATAGGCCAATGCTGCAGCAGGTAAAGTTGCTAATAACGAAGGATCATTAAAAGCCGCCCAGTTTGAAGTTTTAGAGCCTCTGAAGGGCCATTGAGAATATGCATATTGAATAATTGCGTCCCAGCCTTGGTGCGCTGCATTTGCTGCAATATATATAGCCGAAGTATTTCGGTCATTGGCTGGAAATGGTGTTACATTCCATTCACTTACTGTTATTGGTTTGTCAACGAGGTGGGCAGAAGCAATTCGATGAATCATATTGTCCTTTACAATCGGATTTTTCGATAACTCTCCCTCATCACCATAAGAATGGGTATCAATAAAATCTCCAGCGGTTAAAGAAGGTAACGAGCTTAAGGGATTTTTCCCCCAAAAATTTGTAGTTGCGATTGGTGTATTAACATTTAAAGTCCTTAAATGTTCCAGCATTTCAGCATTAAAATTATACTCCAGATCATTGAGAAATAACTTTGGGAAGCCCTCTTCCCAAGTGCGCCAGATTTTAGAAACAGGTAGTGACCAGCGTAAGGCAAAGGACTTAGCCATCTTCATAAATGAATCATTATGTTTTGGGGCTTTTTTATTAGGTAGTAACTTGTTGCCAAAATGATTGGTGATGTCATTTTCATTGGTGATTAGTAAAGCTACTATTGCAGGTTCATTACGATATTCAGTGTTGGTGTAAGGATTTTTATGTGTAAGTAAAAGTGAGTTGAAATTCTTCATCGCATCTTTCATTGATGCATTGACATAGTTATATCCTTTGAGGTTGTTTTTTTTATTCTGTAGTTCTTCAAATGCGTAGATATTATCATCGGTTTTGAATTTTCGTTCGACATGAAGATCAAGCCAAGTATAAATGCCTTCCTCTTTCAGGCACTTTATCCACCAGTCAAGTTTATCCAGTTCCTTGGGCGAAAGTGATAACGTGCTTTTTGATTTTTTATTACCAAAAATATTTGGATTAACCCATGGAGAGTCATGATGATGAAAACGAACCAGGTTAAATCCCATTTTCGACAACCGTTTCGCATGTTGTTGAATCAAGGCTTTAGAAGGTTTAAATATGGCATTTGCAGTTACATTCGTTCCCCAGAATTTAACTGGAGTTCCATCTTCGAAAATAAATTCATCTTTTCTAACTTTAAGAAAACCATGTTTGCCAGCGGGAGCTTCGAGTTTGTTGAGAAAGGAAAGGTCAATTGGAAATTGAGTTGAAGGTATTTGGTTTTTGGCCCAATTACTATTTATGTTATTAAATGCTTGATACAAGTTTTCGTATTTATTGCTGAAATGCTTCGGGAACTTCAACGTAACACTATATCGGATTTTGCCTTTCGGGATGTTTTGGGAATACAGTGACGCTCTAATTATATTATTTTTGCCTTTCACAAAAGCCAGTTTAGGAAGAGGTGGAGAAAAAGTCATAGACATTTGGTTGTCTTTATCATCCCCCCAAGTCCACCCTTGGGTGTCAATAATTTTAGGTTTCCCAAAAATATTTTCGTATTTCTCTAAATTGAACTTAAATTCAATACCTCCACCTATAATATTGCTTTTGTATGTTTCTGAATACAATTCTATCTGCCATTCGAAAGTATTTTCTTGAGATGTCAGAAATTCTGAAGAAATGATAAAGTCTAATTTTTTATTTTTTCCTATGAAAAGAGCATTTTCTGGATTAGCGGTTTTTAACTTAGTAGTTAATCCTGCCCATTTCCAGTTCTCTCCCCAAAAAGAAAAATTACTGGAAAGTAAGTTTTCTCCACCTCTGATTAAATATGGTAAACCAGATTTTTTTTCAATTGATATTATCCAGGGAGATGAGATTGTCTTGTTTAGGTTTTCAGTATTATTGATTGTGATGTTCCCAAATGCAGCTAATGGGTAATTTAGCGCCAGAAAAATAATCGATAAAAGAAGCTGCATATATTTCACCTAATACGTGATCAAAGAATTGTTTTATACGATTTTCTGCTATTCCTCAAATTGATAGTCGAATAAATCGATATCTTTTCCATATAACTCTTCGATAATTTCAACTGAATTATGATCGTAGTATTCCTGGTAGCTTTTTCGGGTTTGATCTACCTTGTCACTGTTCTTGTTTCGAGAAAATATTTTTAACGGATTGATAAGGTTGGTTTTGATTGGTGTTTCAGATTTGTTTACATGTGGTATCGAAGTTGGTTCTAATCCAATCGCTTCACATAGTATGTTAAAGTCTTCCTGAAGGGATTCGAATTTACCCACGAAATCAACAAGAAGACGGCCCTCATGATATATAAATTCATGTTGCGGCCTAATAAACCAATATTTCTCTTTAAACAGTTTTTTTCTAAAATCATTTTGGACGAAGTCATTGAAACTTGATTTTTTTTCAAAGCCCAGATATTTGTAAAAGGAGATCATACGGCTCCAAGGGTTTCTTACAAACGAAAATTTGTAGTATTGATCAAAAATTTCCTGCGAAATGTATTTGTACTTAATATATTCATGAGCCCGTAAGTGAGCTAGTCTTGGTGGTCCCAGTTCTGGCTGCTCATTGTATCTTAGTAATAACGGTGCTCTTGTGTTCCAGTCGAGATCCAATAGATTCAGAAAAGCATGTTCGATACTTTGCCCAGCATTTTTGGGTATATGAATAAAAATGCACTTATGATGATGAGATATCATGGTCTTTTCTCGATGTTTGAAACTGAAATTTGTTCTGAAGTTTCAGAATAAGTATTTTGAACCATTAAAGAATACCCCATGCCTAGCCCAGCCAGGCACCAGTATACCCATGGTATAATTGAAACACTGCTAACTGTGAAAATAATTACCAGAACACCGCTAATCGTTGCAAATAGGCTTCGCCCAAGCAACCTTAATTCGGTATTTTCTGTTGGTATTTTTTTTAAACTCTTGTGTATATTTCTTAGTATGTTTAGATAAAACAGAATAAAAAGAAATAGGCCGGATAGGCCCTTATCAAGTGCGATTCGAATGTAGCTATTTACAATATCAATTATTCCCTGTCCTTGTCGCATTTCTTGCATAGCTTCTGTTTTGAGATAAGTGTCAGAACCGAATATTGGGTTTTCCTTAATTACCTGAATTGAATTTTCAATTAACTGTTGCCGGTATGATATATTTTCCTGTTGTGTATCACCAATCATAGGCAGTAGATCAATTATTTTTGTTCCTATAGGGGTTGATGAAAGAAGAGTAAGAGAAATTATCGAAAAAATAGTAAACCTCGATAATTTTTTTATAACTTGTTTCCCTGTAACAACGTAAATAAACACTATGAATAATGCCCCAACCCAGGGGCCACGAGATAGAGGTGCAATAATGCCGATCAGGAGAACTAGCCAACCAAGAAATCGTATGTATTTCTTTCTAATTGAATGGGAAATAAAAGGGTATATTCCTAACCCTACCGCCACAAGATAACCCAGGGGAATGGTTCCTACAGATGCCTTGGCGCGCACCACTCCAGCCCGCTGGGCGCTATATCCTGAAAATTTGAGACTCAAATCCCAGTTGCTAGCCAATGAATTATATAACAACCAGTGAAAAAATGATTCGAAGACACCTATTGAAGCAATAATTAGTATTGAAACAAGGAAATACAATAATGCTGATCGAAATCTTTCAAGATTGTATAAATGTCTACTGATGACAAAATATGGAAGAATGATATCTATAAATTGATACAGCGAATATCTTAGAGTGTCAGTTATTGTTGACCCTCTGAAATAGAGAAGAATCCCCAGCAGAATATAGATCAGTAAAATCTTGTCTGTTCCGTATTGTCCGATTTTCAGTTTATCTGTTCGGAGCAATTTCAGAAATATTGGAAGGAGCAAAATAAGTACGAGTATTCGTTGATGAGATAAATCAAACAGATAGTTGATTATACCTAACCCTGAAATTGAGAATGATAGGGTAGGAACGATGCACAATAATAGGAAAAATATCGTCACATTATTCGTATTATTCTTATTTATAAATAATAGACTGATTGCTAGAAGAGTTGAATAAACCCAGAAATTAAATGAAATAAAAGCTAAAGAAATGATTATTAGCCATAAGTTTCTCTGAGACGTCGCCTCTTTCCTATTAATCAGACTGGAGCCAGATTGAGTCGCGATAAAAAAAGTAGTTGATGCAATAATCAAGATAACAACAAGTGCTCGAATATTTTCAGGCATATTTGTGATGTTTATGGCGAAGATTTCAATTAAGAGGCTAATTTATCGCAGATTGTAGGTATTTTGGAGGTTTTTCTTTGATATATGAGAGTTATTTCGAGGTGCGAAATCTTGGATAATAATTGTTACAAGTACGGATACGTAATGTAGAATCTATCTTGTTTCTTCGCTTAAAATCTATCCTACTAGCATGCCCGTTTTTTGATATGCCTCAACAATCTTCACTGAATAAATTAAAAGAGCGTGTAGTCAAGGGCGGTGCGGTTGTTATTTTCGGGCACTTTGGTAGTCAAGGTATACGGCTGGTTAGTAATTTAATCATGGCTAGACTACTTGTTCCAGAAGCTTTTGGGGTTATGGCGGTTGCCCAAGTTATTTTTATGGGCTTGTCACTCTTATCCGATGTAGGAATCCAGCAAAATATCATACAAAGTCGACGAGGAAATGATTCTATTTTTTTAAATACTGCCTGGACACTTAACATAATTCGTGGATGGATTATCTGGTTTCTGGGTTTGGTTGTTGCGCTATCTGTATACTGGTTAACTGTTCACGAGGTGTTTTCTGTCAGTAGTGCGTATGGAGACCCGGTGCTTCCATACGTGATAGCTGTTTTATCATTTTCGGCAGTAATTCATGGGCTTGATTCTACAAAAATAGCAACAGCGAATCGAAATCTGGCTATGACCAGATTAATTGCTATCAATCTTTCCTCGCAAATGGTCGGTTTTCTCGTGATGATTTTTTGGGTCATGTTTGAAAAATCGATTTGGGCGCTAGTTGCCGGAAGTCTTTCATCAAGTTTTTCAAGATGTCTGTTATCACACTATTTTCTTCCAGGAGAGTCAAACCGGTTACACTGGAATAAGGATACTTTTTGGGAGTTATTCCATTTCGGCAAGTGGGTTTTCGTGTCTTCAATTCTAGGGTTTATTGCAGCGAATGGGGACAAGCTGGTATTAGGTGGTTTGATAGATGCCGGGATTTTTGGGGTGTATGCTATCGCTTTGTTGCTAGTGGGAGCAATTCAGGGTGTTGTTTCTGCTCTGATTTCCAAAGTAGCCTTTCCCGCGCTTAGTGAAGTTGTACGAGAGGATCCCCAAAAGTTAAAAAAAGTTTTTTATCATTTCAGGTTGCCAACCGATATTGTTTTATTGAGCTTGACAGGATTTTTATTTGTATCTGGCAGCACAATTATCGAGATATTATATGACGAAAGATATCAATTAGCAGGGTATATTCTGGAAATCATTAGTTTGAAACTGATTATGTTAAGATATACCTTGGTAGGCCAATGCTATATCGCCATGGGTAAACCACGAACAATGGTGCCGGTCATATTTTTGAGGGCTCTGATCATGGCGGCATTTTTACCTGTGGTGTTTCATGCTTTCGGGTTTGATTTTACCCTTTGGTTTGTGGCTCTTGGAAATCTCCTGACTTTGCCAATTGTTTTTTATTTACAACATAAAATTCAAATACTTGATATGTGGAAAGAGGTTTATACATTACCTTTCTTCATGGTAGGTATGTTGTTAGGGTATATTATATCAATGTGATGATGGAGCGAGATCAAACATTGTGACCACATCAAATTGTAAAAACTATAATGCTATGAAGTTGGTTATCTCAACCATTCGTTCTAATTATAAATATCATAAGTTGACCTGGTCCGGTAAGGCTCCATTGCTTGAAAAAATGAAAGCTACCAAGAGTGTATTCGTTCATATACCTAAAACGGGAGGGAAGTCCATTTTAAACGCCCTTTATGGCGTAGAGGCCCATAATGCTGCTGGTCATGCTACGGCACAGTTTTATCTATCAGTATTTGGATGCAAAAAGTTTGATGATTTTTATAAATTTGCTTTTATCCGAAATCCCTGGGATAGGTTGTATTCAGGATATAATTTTGCTCAACTGGGAGGTTTCGGGTTTGAGCAGGATATGGCATTAAAGAAGGAACTGCATGAATTATCCTTTGAACAGTTTGTAAAAAACTGGTTGACTCCGCAAGAAATTGATAATTGGACAATATTTAGACCGCAGTCTGAATATATTTTAAATGAATCTGGTGACTTGATGATTGACAAAATATACTATTTTGAAAATATCGTTAATGCTTTTGAGGAATTATCAGAGCGTTTTCAATGTGATATTCGTCTTCCCCATATTAATAAATCTAAAAGTGTCAAGTATTACAAGGATGTATATGACAGTGAAATGATAGAGATCATTGCCCGGTTATATGCCGTTGATCTTAAGTTTTTCAATTATGATTTTGAAGGAATCCGTCGTGATTGAAAACAGGAAGAAAATGAAGATAACTTTTATTCTTCCAACGGCTAATTTTGGGGGTGGGATTCGTGTTATTTCAATTTATGCACAATGGTTGACTCAAAGAGGCCATAGTGTTGAATTAATCTCTCAGCCTCCACCGAGGGATAAACTATTCAGTAGAAAAACGTTCAAGAATTTAATTACTGGAAAAGGTTTAGGATTAAAAACTAAACAAGGCTCACACCTTGATGGACTCACTCTTCATCATAGAGTTCTAGATACTTGCCGCCCACCTATTGATAAAGATGTTCCTGATGCAGACATAATTATTGCTACATGGTGGCTCACGGCTGAATGGGTTAACAGGTTGTCTGCGAATAAAGGTGCCAAGGTGTACTTCATACAGCATCATGAAATTCATAAGCATCTTCCAGTCGAACGGACTAAGAAAACATATCTATACCCGTTCCATAAAATTGTGATCGCTAAATGGTTAAAAGATATGATGAGGGATAGATATTGTGACAACATGGTTGATTTGGTACCAAACAGTGTTGACCATAGTATTTTTTATTCCGAAGAACGAAATAAGAGAAATATACCTACTGTCGGTTTTGTTTATTCTCCTAGACCATTTAAAGGTTGCGATGTAATTTTTGAAGTAATAAAGACTCTCAAGATGAAATTTTTAAACTTGAAGGTTATTTCATTTGGTGCATCTCAACCTGATTTTTCAGATTTTATTCTTTCTGAAATTGAATTCCACTTATCTCCTACTCAGTCCGTTATAAGAGAACTTTACTCAAGTTGTGATCTATGGTTGTCTGCAAGCAGGTCAGAAGGTTTTTATTTACCTGCTATGGAGGCTATGGCTTGCAGAACTCCAGTTGTGTCGACGAAAACCGGTTGGCCTCTTGAGTCGATTAAGAATGGTTTTAATGGGTATTTAGCGGAAATTGATGATGTTCATTCTCTTGTAAATGGGGTTGCCTCTATATTAGAGTTAACTAATTCAGATTGGGCAGTAATGTCTGCCAACGCATTTGATACGGTGAAGGATAGTTCATGGGATAAATCTGCTGAAATGTTTGAGGAGTCTCTTTTACATGCTTGCAAAAGAGCAAATAATAAAGAAATTGCCGGAAATTGTACCCTGATTGTCGATTAGGTGGTGATTCTGTTCAGAAAAAAATGCCAGAACATAGCAAGAAAAATGTAGAACTATCGGTAGTAATTGTTAATTATAGGACTCCGCATTTTATAATAGATTGCCTGGAAACCTTGCTACCGGAGTTATCTGATATAAATTCCAGAGTGGTTATTGTAGATAACCATTCCAATGATGACTCTCTCAACATAATCTGTAGTTGGCTTGTAAATCATGATCATGAAAACATTGTTTTACTTTTAGCTTCAGATAAAAATGCCGGTTTTTCTGCGGGTAACAACATCGGAATCCAGGCTCAGTCGGCAAATTTTTATCTATTGTTAAACAGTGATACGCTGGTACATTCTGGAGCGGTTGAAATTCTATTGCAAACCGCGGACAGATATACTGATGCAGGCCTAATAAGCCCAAGACTGGAATGGGAGGATGGCAAAGGACAAGAAAGTTGTTTTCGTTTTCATAGTCCTGTCGGGGAGTTTTTGATCGCTGCACAGACATCTGTTTTTACAAAATTCCTGTCTAGGTTCTGGGTCGCCATGCCTGTACAAACTGCCGAGATTGAAACCCAATGGACGAGTTTTGCCTGTGTTTTGATCAGATCTGAAGTGATTGATCAGATCGGATTACTCGATGATGGTTTTTTTATGTATTTTGAAGATGAAGAATTTTGTCTTCGCGCTACTCGCGCTGGCTGGAAAATAATCCATAATCCGGATTCTCATGTTGTCCATTTGAGAGGTGGTAGTTCTCCAGTCAAAGAAAAAACACGTTTGGGCAAGCGTGTTCCTCGTTATTTTTATGAATCTAGAACCAGGTTTTTATATTTAGCTTATGGGTGGGCTGGGCTGGCATTTTCAAATCTACTGTGGTGGGTTGGAAGGTCCATTTCGAAAGTACGTTCTATATTGGGCAATAATAAAAAACACAATGTTGAAAGACGCTGGCTTGATATTTGGATTAATTTTTTAAACCCTTTAAAGGCTTACACTCATCCTGATGACCGGCGTTAAGGAAGACTCATGTCTAATAAACCTCATTTTATCGTTATTGGTGCAATGAAATGTGCTACTTCAACTTTACAGGAGCAATTGTTGAACCAGCCAGGCATTTTCATGAGTACGCCCAAAGAGCCAAATTTCTTTAGTGATGATGATCAGTATGCAAAAGGCATCGATTGGTATACAGATCTGTTTGCTTCCGCGTCGGATGGTGATTTGCTTGGAGAAGCAAGTACACATTATACAAAGTTACCGACATATCCTGATGTATTAAAGCGAATGTCTGATTATTTCGATGATATGCGTTTTGTTTATGTGATGAGACATCCGGTTGATCGTCTGATATCTCACTTTATTCACGAGTGGACTATGGGAAAGATAAACAAGAATATTGATTCTGCAATAAAGGAGCATTCCGAGTTGATTTCCTATGGTCAATATTCAATGCAGTTAAAGCCCTACTTTGAGACTTTCGGGCATGATTCTGTTTTACCGGTTTTCTTTGATCGCCTAACAAGTGAGCCTCAACTGGAGCTTGAAAGAATTTGTAATCATATCGGTTATCAGGGTAAACCGGTCTGGGTTTTTAATCAGCAGCCCAGTAATGTATCAAATAAACGAGTTCGAAAGTTTCCACTTTATCATGTGCTGGTAGAGTCTTCATGGGCTACCATGCTTCGCCGATCTCTGGTTCCCAGGGGGTGGCGGAATAAAATCAAAAATCAACTTACGATGAGCAAAAGGCCGGTTATTAGCTCTGATGTTCAAAATGAACTTGTGGAGATATTTGACCGGGATATTTCAATATTAGGCAAATGGCTTGGCGTGGATATGGATTGTAATAATTTCCGTTCTATTACTGCTGAGAGGCCTCTAAGCTGGGTATTGCCTGATGATTGAACCGAAGAAAGGCCCGGACAATAACCTCGGCTTTGTCATTATAGGTAGGAATGAGGGTGAGCGCCTCAAACAATGTCTCGATTCCGTCCTGGATTATCGTGAAACTGTGGTGTATGTAGATTCTGGCTCGTCTGATGGTTCAGTCGAACTAGCCCGAGAGCTTGGTATTGAAGTTGTCCGGCTCGATATGTCAATGGCATTTACAGCTGCAAGAGCGAGAAATGCTGGTTTTGATCGATTAAGTCAACTATCTGGTTCCGTAGAGTTTGTTCAGTTTGCGGATGGGGATTGTGAGCTTGTTGAAGGCTGGGTTGAGGCAGCGCTGAATTTTCTGGCGAATAATGCTCAGGTAGCTGTAGTTTGCGGGCGTAGACGAGAACGATTTCCCCGGGCATCAATATATAATATGCTTTGTGATATAGAGTGGGATACTCCTGTTGGAGAAGCCAAGGCGTGCGGGGGTGATGCCATGATGCGGGTTGAGGCTTTTAAGGGGGTGAACGGATTCTGTGGTGATTTGATCGCTGGAGAAGAGCCTGAGCTATGTGTCAGATTGCGACAAAATGGTTGGCAAGTCTGGAGAATGAATTATGAAATGACCCTGCATGATGCAGCCATTACTGCCTTTAGTCAGTGGTGGAGTCGTAGTGTGAGAACAGGATATGCTTTCATTCAGGGGGCATTTATTCATGGTGCTTCCCCTGAAAAACACTGGGTGAAAGAAACATTGAGAACCTGGTTTTGGACTGTTGGCATAATTTTGTCTGTCGTGGTCTTGGTGTTGATGTTCGGAGCTTGGGGGCTGACTGGTTTATTACTCTATCCGCTTCAGGTTGTTCGTTTGGGTTCAAAGAGTAACCTGGATAGCAAAGTGAAATGGAGCTGGGCTTTTTTTACGGTGATTGGAAAATTTTCAGAGATTTTAGGTCAACTAAAGTTCCTGAAAAACGTATTCTTACAAAAACCGGCCCGTCTTATTGAATACAAATAATGACATGAATACCTCTACCTCATCCGTGGTATCCGCGAAGGAGCCAGACTGGTCGAGAGAACAAAAAGCTTTCTTTATGTGGGATCCTTCTCGTTCATTGTTGGCGAGTATTCGTAGTTATCAAAAGTATTGTAAAAGAAATTCTATCTGGTTTTATTTTCTGAAAAAGACGGCCATAATTCGTTATCGTTTTTGGAGTGTTGTAACCGGTGCCGAAATTGCCATTAATACTCAAATTGGTGGTGGCTTACAGATACCTCACCCAAATGGTATCGTTATCCATAGCAAAGCCATAATTGGTCCAAATTGCCTGATATTTCAGCAGGTGACAATTGGAACCGCTAATGGAAAAGGTCCACCTGTCCTAGGCGGCCATGTAGATATCGGTGCTGGCGCCAAGATATTGGGTGATATTGAGCTTGGCGATCATGTAAGAATCGGTGCAAATGCTGTCGTACTGAAAGATGTGCCTGCAGGTAAAACTGCGCTTGGTATTCCGGCTAGGATACTTTAATTCATTGATGTATAAAAAGACATGCCTGGTAAACATTTCGTACTGACACATGGAAGAAGTGGTAGTAATTTTTTGGTTAATTCCATTAATTTGCATCCTGACCTGGTTAATTATGGAGAGGTTCTGGGGGAGTGGACTCTGCCTTATAAACTCTATCAGTTCTCCAGAGTGTGGTATCAGGGTTGGCCAGTATATCTGGATAGCCTTTATACAAAAAAGGCACTGTTTTATGCATCACAGCTGGTTTCTGCATTTAGCCATATCAAGAAACACAAGCCTCTTAACTTAAAAAGATTCAGGGATATTCAAAGCATTGGTATAAAAGACTTTGCTTTTCTATTGGAAAAAAGAGACTTGCTTGACTATTTGGTCTCCAGAGATGATATCAAGATCATCTATTTGTCGAGAGATAATCATCTAAAACGGTATATATCATTGTTGAATATGAAGAAAACCGGCCAAGTTTTAAGCGAAGGGAATTTCAATTTATCTTCAAAGAATTGTCATTCTGTAAATATTCCAGAATTATTATCCAGCCTTGATCAATATGAAAAAGAAGAGAAAGCGGGGCTGGAAATACTTGCGAAAATCCAGGACTCAAGGAAGTTGTTGATTGAATATGATCATTATTTTTCAAGTGAAGAGGTGATTAAAGAAATCAATAGAGAAGTATTCTCTTTTCTTGGAGTGGAGAATTTTCAGCTTGTCTCACAGCATAAAAAAATCATGAGTAACAATCTCCCAGAAATTATATGTAATTTCGATGAGGTAGCTGAAGCTTTGTCAGGTACTGAATACGAAAAATATTTAAGTGGTTAAGTATGAAAAAAGTTGCATACTTTACAAATCAATATCCGAAAGTCAGTCATAGCTTCATTCGACGTGAAATACTTGCTTTAGAACGAATTGGTTACCAGGTTTCCCGTTTTGCATTGCGCGGCTGGGATGAAAACCTTGTTGATCCTGAAGATCTGAATGAGCAGAAAAAAACCCGGTATGTCCTTAAAGCTGGGCTACCTGCTCTTTTTGTTCAGGGGCTGCATGTGCTGATGATGGCTCCGGGAGGTTTTTTTCGCGCTCTGCTTTCTTCTGTTACTTTAGGATACCGTTCTGATCGCCCATTGCCTGTTCATTTGATTTACTTTCTTGAGGCATGTCTGCTTTATAAATGGGTTATGCATGATGAAATTGAGCATATTCATGGTCACTTTGGAACCAATCCTGCTGAAGTTATCATGCTGGTTAAGATGATAGGAGGGCCTGAATATAGTTTTACTGTTCATGGGCCAGAAGAGTTTGATCGTCCTCGTTTTTTAAAGCTTGAAGAAAAAATAAAAACTTCGAAATTTGTTGTAGCAATCAGTTCTTTCGGTCGCAGTCAATTGTTTCGTACTCTTGGTTATGAAGATTGGCATAAAGTCAAAGAGGTTCATTGTGGGCTGGATGCTGAATTTTACAATAAAAATAAATCAGCTGTCCCGGATAATAATCGACTGGTTTGTGTAGGCCGATTATGTGAGCAAAAAGGTCAGTTGCTTTTAATTGATGCGATTCACAGATTAAAGAATAAGGGGGTTGAAATCCAACTTGTGCTGGCCGGTGATGGAGAACTCCGAGGTGAAGTAGAGCATTTGATTCGAAAGTACGAACTCTCGGGCAATGTTGTTATAACTGGTTGGATCAGTAGTGACCAGGTTCGTGACGAGTTGTTGAATAGTCGGGCACTGGTTTTGCCTAGTTTTGCTGAGGGATTACCGGTAGTTATCATGGAAGCAATGTCTTTACGAAGACCTGTGCTTTCCACACATATCGCAGGTATTCCCGAGTTGGTTCAATCTGGTACCAATGGTTGGCTATTTCCGGCTGGTTCTGTAGATTCGTTGGTTGAAGCAATTGAAAACTGCCTGAATACTCCGATTGAGAAGCTTGAAGGAATGAGTGAATCCGGCTTTGAGAGGGTTGTAGCTCGTCACAATGTCGATGTTGAGGCAGCTAAACTTGGAGATTACATTCTCGGGGCTGTGCGAGACGAAAAAAAATAAAGTATGGCCATGCTTATATTATTTGCGATTTCTGCGGCAGTTTTGGTTTTTCTCCCGTCCTTGTTTTTGTTTTCTCAGGTTGTTGCTGCCTTTTTTTCGAATACCACGAAAGAGAAGGTGGAGGATGGCCATGTACCAGTTGCAGTTCTCATTCCTGCACATGACGAAGAACTAGTGATTGAACACACTCTTAAAGCATTAACTTCGCAGCTTAACGAGAAAGACAGCTTGGTAGTCGTTGCTGATAACTGTACTGACAAGACGGCTGAACTGGCTAAAAAAAATGGTGCTGATGTATTGGTCAGAATAGACCAACATAACAGAGGTAAAGGATATGCACTTGATGCAGGCATCAGCTATATAGGTGAAAAGGGAATAGTACCAGAGGTATTGATTATCATTGATGCGGATTGTCAGATAGCCCCAGGGAGTATATCCAGACTCGCAAACCAGTGTCTTTTTCATGATAGACCTGTACAGGCACTCGATTTGATGAGATCAAAAGAGAATGCAGGAATAAGTCAAAAAGTGGCGGAATTTGCATGGGTTGTGAAAAATCAAGTCAGACCTTTGGGTAGCAGACAGTTGGGAATGCCCTGTCAGCTTATGGGGACGGGTATGGCTTTTCCTTGGCGGTTGTTGGTTGAGGTCGATTTTGCAAGTGATGAAATTGCAGAAGATATGAAACTTGGAATTGATTTGTCACTAGCCGGGTATCCTCCGGTTTTTGATCCATATGCACTAGTCGAAAGCTTTTTTCCAGAAACTACCGAGGCTGAAAGTCAACAAAGAACGCGTTGGGAACATGGACATTTAGCAATGATTACGTCATTTGGCCCTAAATTAATTTGGTCGTCTTTGGTTAAACGCGACATTCGTTTATTGTCATTAGCGTTGGATTTGATAGTTCCACCGTTAGCCATGCTTGTGTTAGTGTCGCTATTCTCACTTCTTTTTAGTTTACTGGTTTTCTTTTTAGAAAATTCAATGGTTCCCTTTATCACAAGTCTTTTGGGAATGCTGTTACTGTTTTTTTCAGTGTTGCTATCGTGGTTGAAATGGGGAAAAAATATTGTAACTATTAGTGAACTTGCTTTTGTGCCTCTGTATACATTAAAGAAAATTCCTGTGTATATAAATTTTATTTACAGCAGACAGAAAGAATGGGTTAAAACCGATCGTCAACAAAAATAACAGGAAAGTTAAGGCATTAACTTGAAAACTGATTTTGAGAGAGAGCTGTATTGCCTCGGTGGCTTGCCATTCGATTCTGTGACATTGAAGATGGCGAGTGAAAAGATCGACAATTATTGTAGGCATGGGCAGCGTTGTTTTCTATCCACACCAAATCTGAATTTTTTGATTGCTTGTCAGACCGATAAGGCTTTCCGTGATTCCGTTATCAACAGTGATTTAAACGTGGCTGATGGTATGCCAATAATCTGGATGGCGAAACTTTTAAAATTACCTCTTACAGAACGGGTGGCAGGTTCATCTTTATTTGATGAATTGGGAAGGAAACCTGATTCAGACCGGCCGTTAAAAATATTTTTTTTTGGTGGGGAGCGCGGTATTGCCAGGAAGGCTTGCGAATCATTAGCTGTGACGCATCAAAATTTTATCTGTGCTGGTCATATTGATCCCGGCTTTGTCGATGTCAGTGAGATGTCCAAACCTGAGTATATCAATTCAATCAATGATAGTAGTGCCGATATTCTTGTGATTTCACTTGGTGCAAAAAAAGGGCAGCAGTGGATCGTAAAGAATAGAGAACAATTAACGGTACCGGTAGTATCCCATCTAGGTGCAGTTGTGAATTTTGTCGCAGGGAGTGTCAAAAGATCACCGCCATGGCTTCAGAAATTCGGTTTGGAGTGGTTATGGCGAATTAAAGAGGAACCGAGATTGTGGTACCGGTATTGGAATGATGCAAAGGTACTGGTTAAACTGCTTCTGACTCGTGTGATTCCATATGCATTTTATTTAAGGTCTCTAAAATGGGAAAAAGCTTCTCAAAAAACTGTTTCGGTATCTGTCAAACAAGAGCCAGAAAAAACGGTAATTTTTCTTCAGGGTCGCTTTTCGGCAGCCAATTTAGAGAAAATTCGCTCTACATTTAATGAAGTCGTTCAACATAAGAGGGATGTTGTTCTTGATATGGCTGAAGTGGAATATCTTGATTCCGCATTTCTTGGGCAGGTTCTTCTTCTGAAGAAATACCTTTCGAGGTCAGATAAAAGATTATCATTGGATAATGTGGGTAACATGTGTAGACAATTGCTTGAATATTGCGGAGCAGAGTACTTGTTATCTAACTGAATTATTTGGGGTTTATGCCTTTTTTTGTGGAGGGGGGGGTATATGTTTTTTTTTCTCTGGCGTCTCTGTAAAATGAGAGGCTCAATTAAATAAACAGGAAGGTTTTTGTGAAAGGGTTTCTTCAGAAAACAGGGCTTTCGTTCTACCAAATCTTCTTTTTTTCTTTGTCATTGCTGCTTTTGTTAATGGCATTTTGGGGTGGTTTGGAAAACCTTGTTTCCAGTTGGCTAACCCGAGAAGAATACAGCCATGGTTTTTTTATTCCTCTAATCAGTTTGATGTTTCTTTGGCATCGACGTGATGCTTTAAAGCATAGCGTTGGTCAAACCTCAAGTTCTGGTTTGTTGATTATTCTTTTCTCTCTTGTGTTGTTATTAGTAGGAGAGTTGAGTGCTATATTCATTCTGATTCATATTGGCTTTATCTTTTCCTTAGTGGGGCTAATACTGTTACTTGGTGGCTGGACTTTATTGAGAGTGGCATTGTTACCAGTAGTTTTTCTGGTGTTTGCTATTCCAATGCCATACTTTATCGATGCCCAGTTAACCTGGAAATTGCAGCTGATTTCATCTGAAATTGGCACCGAGATTCTGCGTTTATTGGGCGTATCTGTCTACCTTGAAGGAAATGTTATTGACTTGGGTATATACAAGCTGCAGGTTGTAGAAGCTTGTAGTGGTCTTAATTATCTGTATCCTCTTTTGAGTCTGGGGTTTCTTGCGGCCTATCTTTTTTCTGCGCCAGTATGGCAACGTGGCCTGATTTTTTTGTCGACTATTCCCATTACTGTTTTTATGAACAGTTTTCGCATCGCTGTTATTGGAATACTTGTTGAGCGCTGGGGAACTCAAATGGCAGAGGGGTTCCTTCATTTTTTCGAAGGATGGATAATTTTCATTGGTTGCGCGATATTGCTGATGATAGAAATATGGTTATTTGATCGTATCAGTCAAAAACGCTCTATGGGCGAGTTGTTAATAGTTCCAGAAATTAAGCCGGTCATACCAAAAAACACTAAAAACACTAATGTGCACTCAGGTGGTGCTATCCCTGTATTACTGATTATCTCGACATTATTAATCACAAGTGGCTTTGTTGTTACTATGAAGGTTGGTGATCGAAATGAAGCCATTGTTGATAGAAAAAGCTTATCTTCATTTCCTTTGTCATTTGCTGGCTGGAAAGCCAGAGAAGATTCCTTACCTTCAATTGTGGAAAACAAATTACAGGTTGATGACTATTTTCTCGGGGATTTTCATGCTCCTGAAAAAGGCTGGCTGAACTTTTATATCGCCTATTATGCTTCCCAAAGAAAGGGAGTCTCCCCTCATTCTCCACGGGTTTGTATACCTGGAGGAGGCTGGTTGATCACAGATTTACAGGAAGTGATAATCAATGAGGAGGGGTACCTACCGTTTCCTGTGAATAAAATTGTGATTGAGCTTGATGGTCATAAACAAATGGGTTACTACTGGTTCGAGCAGCGAGGTCGGCGAATAGCGAATGAATATTGGATGAAGTGGTATTTGTTATTGGATGCATTATTTATGAATCGTACCGATGGAGCATTAATCCGGGTCATGACATCTGTACAGCCTGAGGAAGACCTTGATATTGCTGAAAAGCGTGTAAGGAGTTTTGTATCATCTGTACTTCCGATGATGCCTGAATACGTACCTGGGGGTTGAATAGAAATTATGGAATTAATCAGAATGAATTGTTTTTTTAAAAGACTGGGACTGTTGATTTTGGCACTTGTTCTATTCTCAGGCTGTAGTTCGCCTGAAGAAAAAGCTCAGGAATTTTATGAAAATGGTATGAAGTTGTTCGAAGAGGGCAAGTTTCATAAAGCTAGGCTTGAATTTCGGAATGCACTGCAAATCGATAAAAAAATGGTTGATGCATGGTACGGACTTGCATTAATTTCAGAGAAGAATGGAAAATGGAAAGAACATTTTGGCATATTAAAATCTGTTATAGAGCTTGATCCTAAACATATCAAGGCACATTTGAAACTTGGTCGTCTATTATTGGTTAGTGGTCAATTAGATGAATCGCTGGAAACTAGTAAAATATTGATGAGCTTGGATTCGGAAGATGCAAATGTCTTGTCGTTACATGCTGCAATTCTACTAAAGTTAGAGGATACTGAAGGGGCAGTTGAATTCGCAAAAAAAGCGTTGGATATTCAGAAAAACATTCCTGAAGCCCTGATTGTTCTTGCAACAGAAAAACTGAATAATGATAGCATTGACGAAGCAATAAAATATCTTGATCGTGGCCTTGAAAGTGAGCCAGACAATGTCGCGCTGAATCTGGTTAAACTTCAGGCTTTGCAAACACTCAAGGATGTTCAAGGTATTGAGAAGATTCTTAACTATCTTATAAATATTGATCCTGAGAATAAGCGTTTTAGCCATACATTGGCAAAGTTTTATATTCAGAATAATAGGAAGCAGGAAGCAGAAAAGATATATAGGGATTTAGCGTTGGCAAATCCCGATGATATTCAAAGCAAACTGAATGTCATTCGTTTTGTCAAGTCAGTTAATGGAATAGAAGCAGCGATCTCAGAGTTAAAAACTTATATAGAAAAAGACCCTGGGAATGTTGAGCTGCAGTTTGTTCTCGCTCAATTTTACCAGTCCGTAAATCAGTCAAAGGAAGCAGTCGCTTACCTTGAAAAGCTCGCAGAAAAAAAGGACTCAGTTGAAGTCAGTGTTCGCGCCAAGGGGATGTTGGCAGTTATTGCGTACAAGAATCGTGAGGAAGAAAAAGTAAAAAGGCTGATTAATGAGATACTAGAAGTTGAGCCTCGAAATCAACATGCGCTTCTCTTAAAAGCCGCAGATCAATTGCAACAAAAAAATACTGATCAGGCAATTTCGAATTTGCGCACTATTTTGAAAGAGTCGTCGGGTTCGGCGCCAGCATTAAGGCTCTTGGCCAAGGCCCATGAAATCAATAATGCTCCTGAGTTAGCTGAGGATATATATGCGAGAGCATTTGAGGCGAGTAAACAGGCTCCTGATTATGCTCTTGAGTATGCCGTGTTTTTATTGAAAATAGGGCGGACAGAAAGAGCTGCCTCCATCTTGGAAGATGCTTTGAGGCTTAAACCTGATCACTGGTCTATGTTGACTTTGCTTGCGGAACTACGTGTCAAAATGAATGACTGGCTCGAGGCACAAAAACTTGCAGAAAGGATAGCCAAGCTTGAAAAGTCCGGACAGGTAAGTCAGCAGATTATGGGAGCTGTTTATGCTGGGCGCCAAAATTATGAAAAGAGTCTCGAGTCATTTAAAGAGGCTTATAATGCTTCCCCTACGTCATCTCAAAGGCCGATGATCTCTCTTGTGAGAGCGTATGTACGTGCTAATAAATTAAATGAGGCCCACGATTTTTTGGATAGTGTACTGGAATTAAATAAAAATAATAATAACGCAAGGCTTCTAAAAGCCGAAATCCATCTTTTGCAGGGTGAAATAAACCTGGCTATCCAAGTGTATAAAAAGGCTATAGACACGGATCCTAGCCTGATATTGGCTTATTACAATCTTGCAAAAGTATATCTCCGACTTGGTAAGGCCGATGATGCTCTTAGTGTTCTGGATGACGGGATAGCTACAAGCCCTGAGAACATCGCTCTGCTTATGGCAATTGCTGGTATTTTTGAAGGTAAGGGAGAATATGGAAAGGCTATCGACAAATATGAAAAAATTATACGAATTAAACCAGATGATTTGATAGCAATTAATAATCTAGCCAGTTTGTTATCTGAGTATAGAGATGATGAGGATAGTTTGAATCGAGCTTTTAAGCTTGCATCTTCTTTTCAGGATGCGGCGATACCTCAATTTATTGATACTTTGGGGTGGATTTACTACAAGCAGGGAAAATATCAGGAAGCAAATGAGCTGATTTTAAAAGCAGCGGAAAAATCTCCAAAGGATGTAGGTATACTTTTTCATCTAGGGATGAGCTATGAGTCCCTTAATGAAGCTGATAACGCACGAGTTCAATTTCGTAGAATTCTGGAAATAGCAGGTGACAGGAACTTTGCTTTACGTCAGAAGGTTGAAGAGGCCCTTGCCAGACTGGGAGTCGAAAATGAAATTAAAGCAGTGGTAAATCAATAAAGTAAGTCTCTCGTCTTGAGTAGAACGTCAAAATGTGTGGATTAACGATTAACATATGAATTGGAAAGGAATAATTCTAGCGGGTGGCTCTGGTACACGCTTGCATCCGCTGACACTATCAGTCAGTAAACAATTGATGCCTGTTTATGACAAGCCGATGATTTATTATCCGTTGTCGGTTTTGATGCTGGCAGGAATTGAAGACATTCTGATTATTACCACGCCTCATGACCAGGCTTCTTTTCAGTATTTGCTCGGTGATGGGAGTCAGTGGGGTATCAATATCAGCTATGCTGTACAGTCTTCTCCGGATGGATTGGCGCAGGCCTTTTTGATTGGAGAGCGCTTTATCGGTAATGATCCCGCCTGCCTGGTGTTGGGAGATAATATTTTCTTTGGCCAGGGCATGCATCAGCTGTTACGGAATGCAGTCAATCGCGATGAGGGCGCAACAGTCTTTGGTTATTATGTAAAAGACCCAGAGCGTTACGGAGTTGTGTCTTTTGATGAAGATGGTAAAGCCGTAGATCTTGAGGAAAAACCCTCTGAGCCTCAAAGTCACTATGCCGTTACCGGACTATATTTCTATGACAACCTCGTTGTCGATTATGCAAAAAATATCAAACCATCTGCTCGTGGTGAACTCGAGATAACCGATGTCAATAAACTGTATCTCGAGTCAGGCAAACTCAATGTCG
>JAEORY010000191.1 GCA_016840645.1 Candidatus Borrarchaeota archaeon
TGCAATCCATAACCGATATTTATAAAATTAGGTTTTAGAGCAGCATAATCTTCTGCAAAAGACTTTATGTCTTGAATAGAGATTCCAGTATGTTTAGAGACGTATTCGGTGGTATATTTTGATAAATATCCTTTAAAATCTTCAAAACCGTTTGTATGCTCGTTTATAAAATTGGAATCAATTAGCTCATTATCGATAAGATATTTTGCGATACCAAAGGCAAAAATTCCATCAGTTGCTGGACGTATCCTAAGATGTGTACCAAGCCTTGTTGTTTCATTTGCGATAGGGTCAATCACATATATTTTAGTTCCTTTTTCTTTAGCTTGTTTTGCCAAACCAAAATTATGAAGGTTACTTACGGCGGCATTAAATCCCCAATAGACGATTAACTTTGACTTAAGCATCTCTTCGGGTTTTCTGCCATATCTCTTACCATAGTGTAATTCTACAGCAAGTTCTCCTGCAGTATCACAGATCGAGTATGTCGTTTCTGTGCTCCCAATAGCATTGAAAAACCTTTTTGGAAAATTTAAACTTATTAATCCGCTATGACCGCCATAATCGTAGTGTAACACAGCTTTCGATCCGTTTTCGTTGATCACTTTAGTCAGTCTGGATGCTATCTCATTGAGGGCATCATCCCAAGAGATTTTCTTGAATTTACCCTCGCCTTTTGAACCAGTCTTCCTAAGTGGATAAAGCACGCGATCTTTATGATAGACATACTTAATCAAGTTCTGACCTTTTGGACACAAATAACCTTGTGTGATAGGCTGATTAGAGTTTGCTTTTACTTCTACAAGTTTACCTTCATCCACAGCGGTCACAATACTACAAGTATCATAACAATCTCGCGGACATGTATTAAAAAATCGCTTCATACAAAAGCATGCTTGGAATCATTTAATAAAGCTTTAGACAACTGCATTCTACTTAAAATGAAATTCTCTCTGGCCTTTTAAAAAAAATGATATAGCTTCTTTTCCCCTCTTTTCGTGAAGGCCGATTTCGATAATATCAATTATTAATCTCCAGCGAAAGGTGGCAGGAAGATAACATGATCCCCCTCTTTCAGCTCGGTTTTCAATCCTTGTAGACTCGTTAGGCTCTGTTTGTTGACAAATATCTGTGTATTTGAATTAAGTTGATTTGTTTGTGGATCAATAAGTTCATCTTTTAGCAGTTCCCCATAGTGTTGGATGAGTGTATCAACCAGACCACCCACTAAATTGTAATGGTTTAATTTGACTCGTTTACTCTTTTCGTTCACAACAGATTTTATTTGGCCGTAGAATTTGACAGTTACTTCAACCATTTTCATCTAAATGAGAAATCACGAGATATGTTTAAAAAAGATTTGTGGTAAAAATATACGCTTGTTGAGTCTTAAGTCGCCTTTGAAATACCAGTTTATCTTAATTGCAACAGGATATTCCCTTCGAAAAGGAGAAAAGTAATAATACTCAACGTTCATTAGTTATGCGGCAGTTCTTAGTTCATTTTGTTAGAATCCTAAATTTTCACCATAATTATTGATTACTCTATGTTCACCCGAATCACTTTTATAATCACATTGCAGGTTATTATTTGGAGCATATCAGAAAAAGTGGGGCGTTTGTTAAGATAAGTGCATTTCAGGATCCCGAAAAGGATAATAATGAAATTAGCGAAATAAACGTATTTGGAAATGAACGGGATTCAAAGTCAGATCTGCTGTTTTTCACGTCCCCGTATTCTTCACATGGAGTTAAAGTTGAAACACATCTTTCAGCAATTATTGCGGAAAAAGGATTACCTATCAAAGTCACTAAAATAGATGTTACTTTATACCCAGAGGTTGCGGAAAAATATGATATTGTAGCAACTCCGACGTTAATTTTTCGAGAATTGAAAGCGTGTGGCCATTATGAACTAGACGCTTTAGAAGAACTTTTAATATCTCATTGTTTCCTTGAAAATTAGAATCACAAAAGTGTATTGCTACTTATTGGACTTCACTATTTGTGCCTCATAGCCGTTCCCACATTACCTGATTCAACCATGACACACATCCCGTAAATAACTTCAATATCATGTTCATAGCAGAAATCGATCACTTCATCTGATTCAGATCCAGGTTGCAGCCATATTTTTTGAATTCCAAGTTCAAAGCATTCTTTAACAACATCAAGAGCAACATTTGGTGGAACTACGATATCAACAACATCAGGTTGAATAGGTAATTCTGAAAGGTAAGCATACGCCTTATCACCATTAATCATTTTGGCATTTGGGTTAATAGGAAACACTTTGTAACCCTTTCGTAACAAATCTTGATAGATAATGTAACCAAATTTGCTAGGGTTGCTTGAGACTCCAACAACAGCAAAAACATTGTTCTTATTTAAGAAAGTATCTATCTGATTCATCATACTCTAACACCTGATCGCTTAATCTGTCAGTTCAAAGCAATAATAGTTTTTGTATTATAAAAAAACGAGTACCGTAAAGCATTATTCTTAGAATTAAATAAAAATAACTGGGGGCTTATGCAATCCCGACATTTTTCAAAAACTGGACTGTTTATCGTGCACGACATGGATTTTTTTCTTATCTTTCACCAATATTTAATACTTTTCTCGGGAATACATTCGAATCCGGTACCGAAGCAAATACAACGCTAGATAACTAGTCGCTTCATGGCTAAGTCCCATGATGACTACTTCATGTACTGGGTTCTCACTGACCCCATTTATTCCTATAGTATAGGGCTTATATTTAAGACTTACGGATTCTGCCAGTTTATTTTATGAACGAATAAATATCTGTCTATTGAAACAGTTTTACCTGAAAGATAGATTTATTGAAAAGGTCTCAAAAATCTCTTAAATGTATATTTGAATAATATGACAAATCTTAAGATATTAGTTAGATGTCTAAGATTAATTAGTTGGTGTCGCAAATGAGTGATTATCCCCCTGGAAGTACTAAAGATCGTGAAAAATTGGCTGAAATGCCTATTGAAGAATTGCTTGATTTCTTATTTCTTCACTTAAGAAACTTATGGCGTGTTGATGGCTTATATTTCCTAGGAATAGAAGATAAGTTTGGTACGAAAGCTGCAACCGAAATAGACAGTCAGGTTTGGCAAATTATGGCTAAAATCGAAGCCAAAAGCTTAAGAAGAATGTTTAAAGTAAATGTAAATGCTGATGTCCCAACAATCATGAATTGTTTGCAAAAGTCAAGCTGGGCTTTAGATCAACCCTTTAAAGTTGTTGAGGTAAATGATCAGCGTGCAATCCTGCATGTTGAAAGATGTAGGACACAAGAAGCACGCTTGAATAAGGATTTAGAAGAGTTTCCGTGTAAACAAGTTCGATTTGGTTATTTGAAAAATTTTGCAAAAACATTGAATTCAAATGTTGAAGTAAACTGCTTAGTATGTCCTCCAGATGAGCATCCATCGGATCTATGGTGTAAATGGGAATTCATTCTACCGTGAACTACCCCACCCTGACGGATGGAGACTTCCCGCCTCCTACCTTAAATGGATTTTTAATCCCAGGCCAAATTCTTTACATTTGCTAATGCATTTCCTTAGGAGATTGTGGTGATCCAAATGAAAAATGAATTATTAGAATTACAAGAGCAAGTAAAAAACTGTAAAAAATGTGAATTATGGAAAGGAAGAAAAAACGCGGTGTTTGGGGAAGGACCTGAAGATGCTAAAATCATGTTAATAGGATTAGGACCAGGAAACAATGAAGATCAACAAGGACGTCCTTTCGTGGGCGCTGCAGGAAAACTACTTAACAAACTACTTAGTTATGCAGGATTAAAACGAGAAGAGGTCTACATAGCAAACATCATAAAATCCTACCTACCTGATAATAAAGCTACCAAAGATCAAATAACAGCATGTACACCTTATTTGGAAAGACAAATCGAGTTAATCAAACCAAAAATAATAATTTTGCTTGGTAATATTGCAGTCAAGTACATTTTCGAAAAATATAAACTCCCGAAAGCCCCTATGAGAGATATACATGTAAAGCCTTTTTCGTTAGCAAGCCTGTTCTTGAAAGCCAAAGTAATTCCCATGTATCATCCCGCAGCAGCATTAAGAAATCCAGGCTTAAGAGGCACTATCGAGGAAGATTGGAAAAAATTAAAGACCATATTGTAGAAGTTGAATTACAATCTCAAATCATATCGCTCTTCCGTAAGTGTTTGGCCCCAAATTTCGTGGGTTATCTCGTCTGTTTTTTCGAAACCAGCAGATTTATACAAATAATTTGCTGCGTCTAAGCCCCTGAATGTCCACAGAAAAACATTCTTGAATCCACACTTTTTGCAGAACAAAATAGATTCCTCAAAAAGCAATTTCCCAAGCCCAAGACCACGGAAATTCGGATTAACAAGAAACCATCTAAGTTGCGCTTCTGATTCCGAACGTCCAAAAACAGCGATTGAACCAATAATATTTCCTTTAATTTCTGCAACCCAAAGTCGATCTTTATTCGAATTGAATGATTGAGCGAATTCAGCAAGACCTGATGCAACGTATCCTTCAAATGTATGATCAAATCCGTATTCCTCAGCATAAACTATAGCGTGAAGATAAACAACGTTACCCATATCTCCCGGTTGAAGATTATAGCGTACACTTATGTCCTTTAGAGTTCGTTGCTTAGCGTTAGTAGGCATAGAAGTCCTCCAGCTTATTATGTGGTGTTAACACTAATATATATTTAATGAAGACAAAGTGAGAATTGGATTAAGACAGTAAAAAAGTGATGATATGGATAAATTGGACAGGTTAATGACAACTTTCTCAGGCGGTTCTTTAGATCGTTGGGCTTATGCGTTATGGAAACATTTTCCTGGCGATGACAGGACGCCACAGGGCTTTGCAGATGCACATGTGAGATTTCAAAAGACGTATGATTCTGATGTGTTGAAACTTACTCCACACGGTAGTTTTTGTACGGTTGACTGGGGATGTGATATAGGACCAGTTCATCCAATTTATGGTTCAACATCAGTGTTAAACTCTCCAATCAAAAATGCTTCAGACTTTGAACTCATCGAAGAAGTTGATCCGACGGATGGCGAATTTGGTTCGCAATTAGAGGGCGTTCGGAAGGTATCGGAAATACTGAGTGGAAATGTTCCGCTAATGATGACAGTTTTTAGCCCATTTATGGTAGCAAGTCAACTAGATTCTAATATCTTGGATCATGTTTATGAAGCGCCATCTCAGATCGGAGAAGGCCTCGAAGTAATAACAAATGTAATGACAGAATTCGTACATGCAGTTCTGGATGCAGGCACAAATGGCCTCTTTATTGCTTCTTTGCATAGCGTAGAAGGAAAACTTAAGAACCAACAGTTCTTGGATTTCGAGGCTAAGTATACACTTAAATTATTGAATGATCTCAGGCCCCATGCTGAGTTTATAGTGTTTCATATTCATGGAAATAAACCTTTGTTCAATTATATCGCTGATAATTATCCCATAGACGCCATTAACTGGCATAGTCAACATACATCTCCAACAATAAGAGAAGCCCTTAAAATCTTCAATAAAGGCCTCTTTGGAGGAATTGATGAAACTGAAACAATTAGAAAAGGAACACCGCTCGCCATAACTAAGCAACTGCAAGAAGTTATGCAGATTTCCAATCCACACTTATTACTTGCACCTGGTTGTGTCATCCCTATTGATACACCTGAAGAAAACTTACGTATGATAGTAGAAGTCATTAAGAACTCACCTCCACCAATCGTGCACTAAATACTTTATCTGAATTTAAACCTAACAAGTTAAGAAACTATCATAGCTTTTAGGGAAGAATTAATATACGAACGGGATAAACTTCTTGGTTTTGCTGGCCCATTTACGATATTGTTCTTTGTAGTGTTCTTCTAAATACTTGGAGAGCATTGGAATTAAAAAGAACACGAAGTTTAAAGTGCAGAATATCGGCATGATGGCGGAACACAAGTTGCGAGTCATTATTGCCCAGCCAATTAACCAGACAGTATCACCAAAATAGTTAATATGTCTTGCGAAACCAAATAGACCGCCGGTGTAGAGTTTTCCCTTATTTTCTGGCCGTTCTTTGAACCGTTTTCGCTGAAACTCGGATCCTGTATTGAGGAAACTTCCTATAAAGAAAATAATGATAGCAATATAATCTACGACATCGATGGGTGCAGATTGGGCACCACCGCTTAATGCGAATCCGAGTTGATAGAAAACAATTGCGCCAATGATTGCACCTGTTTCTTTCCAATCTACTTTACGACGAAGCAAATAAAATGATGTTAGATTAAGCCTGAGGAAAAAGACAATGCTGAAGATTAAAAGGATAATTCTACGGGTTACATTGCCTGGTTGCCAATTGAAATCGAAAAAATAACCAATTAACTCTATACCACCGCCAAAATAAATCCAAGTAACAAAATTTATAATAATAACATGAACTATCAACATGAAATAACGTGTTTTCATTGACGTTTCAACTTCGCCGTGCATTTTCTGACCCTTCATCTATTGGATGGCTGAATTTGCTAAAGAGGAACTAAAAAAGGAAAAAGAAAAAAAAGAGAGGCTTTTATGGAATATTTAAACTGCAACTGCAATCTGCAAGTTTTTGACTAACTCTTTGTAGCGGTTTCTTACTGTAACTTCTGTGACTCGTGCAACTCGTGCAATTTCGCGTTGTGTTCGTCGTTCGTCTTCTAATATTCCAGAGATATAGAGTGCAGCAGCAGCTAATCCGGTTGGATCCTTTCCAGCAGTGATACCTGCTTTCTTAGCTGTTTCGAGGATCTTTATAGCGCGTCCTGATGCTTTTCCAGTAAGTGCAAGTTCGTTAGAAAAACGGGATATGAAGTCAATTGGTGTACTGATGGGGATTGCTACATCAACCAGCCTTACAAGCTGTCTGAAACACTGTCCTAGTTGTTTTTTGTTAGTGCGTGAGTGTTCTGCAACTTCATCTAAGGTTCTTGGAATTTTTCTGATGCGACAGGCAGCATACAAGGTAGCTGCAACCATAACTTCAATGGTAGTACCACGGCTCATTCGTTTTTCTAATGCTTTTCGATAGATAATCGCAGCTTCTTCTTTAATTGATCGTGGAATACCCATTTGACTCGTTAAGCGATCCAACTCACTCAGTGCTTGAATGAGGTTTCGCTCGCGAGAACTGTGCGTCCGAGTACGTCGTTGCCACTTTCTCATTCCGTAAATTTCAGCACGTCGGCTGGGGGCAAGTT
>JAEORY010000192.1 GCA_016840645.1 Candidatus Borrarchaeota archaeon
AAATTGTACTTCTTGGATGCTCCAAGCATTCTTTTTATTATTTCTTTACTTAAAAATCTAATAATTCCCGATACTTATACTACTGTTGCTTTATTTCCACTAGCAGCACTTGTTGCTGTATGTGAATGGACGAGATCTAAGCAGGCTAAATTACTTAATGAACAAGTAAAAGAGATAGAAGAATTTAAAATAACTATCGAAAAAACCATGGACAAAAGGTTTCTAAATATTGAAAATAAGGTGGAAGATACTAAAACTAAACTCACTGGACTACAGATGGGTAGATCTCTCACCAAAAGGATCTAGATGAAAACTGATATTAAGTCCTTTAAATCACGTAAAGAGCTGGAAAGGTTTGCCGAAGATTTAATGGCTACAAATAGGGTAATTACCAATGAAATCGAGGACTTAAGGGAAAAGTTAACTCACTGTGAACAAATGCTAAAACAAGCCCAGGAAATACCTAATCTTGAAGAAGGATTGCTTTTAAGAGAGATTGGAGTCTTAGACACTATGAGTAAACAAGCTGGTCTAGATTTAAACGAAACAAAACAATTAAAAATGCTAATTGATTCTTTAGTAGCATTGCGTCGTCAAAAGGGTGGTCAAGAGCCAGACAATAAACGAAAGCCTAAGCTGCCTAATGATCCATCTAAGCTCATTTCCATCGTTAAGAATAGTGAGGGTGAGGGTTAGATCAACAAAGCCAAATAAGGGGCATTTTGAGTGTCTGAGAACAATTTAAGTAAAATATCCAAAAAAGAAGCACTTACAGCTCTGTGGGAACAGGGAATTGTATGTGAATGGATGCTTGACGACAATCAAAAAGAAATTGTTAAAATGTATAGAGATAATCCTGCGAAGCAGCAAGTTATTGTATTTCCTCGTCAGTGTGGAAAATCTTGGGGATGTCTTACTTTAGCAATTGAAGAATGTTTAAATAATAAAAATTTCGTTGTAACTTTTGTTGCACCGGTCCAAAAACAAGCAAAAAAGATTGCTCAACGTACTGCTAGAGAAATCTTCGACACCTGCCCTCCACATCTTAGACCACAATTTAAAACTCAAGATAATACGTTCTTTTTCGACAATGGCTCAATTATTGAAATCTTAGGTAATAATGCTGGAAATATTGAAAATGCCAGGGGTGGTAAATCACATTTAATTATTTGTGATGAGGTTGGGTTCTGGGATAATCTTGATTACTCGATTAAATCAGTTTTATTACCTAGAACTAACACGACAAAGGGTAAGGTTATTCTTATATCTACTCCACCTAGTTCGGCTGGTCATCCCTTTCAAAAATTCTATGAAGATGCAAGCTTTCGTGATGCAGCAATGATTAGAACAATTTATGACTGTCCAAGATTTACATTAGATGATATTGACAGGTTTGCTGAAGAAATGGGTGGATATGATTCGATTCAGTTTAAACGAGAATATTTATCGGAATTTATTGTTGACGATAGTTTGGCGGTCATTCCCGAAGCTAATGACGCTAAACTAAAAGAAATTGTCAAAGAGTGGAAACGACCTCCATACTTCGATACTTACGTATGTATGGACCTTGGTTTTAGAGATTTAACTTTCATTGGATTTGCATATTTTGATTTTAGAGCTGGTAAAATAGTTATTGAAGATGAACTTGTATTTGATAAGCCTCAAGATCTTAGAACCGACCACCTAGCTTATTCAATTTACGATAAAGAACAGGAACTTTGGCAAGACAGTCTAATAAGTGATGATGTTTATCAACCATATATGCGCGTATCAGATATCGATCACTTCGTATTAAACGATTTATATTTACAACATGGACTTCAATTTACTCCCACCTCTAAAGATAACTTAGACGTAATGATTAACCTTGTTCGTATGATGATTAATGAGGAACGTATCATAATCCATCCAAGATGTAAGAATTTAATTTTCCATCTACAAAATGCTACCTGGAAAGACCACAATCGTAAAACATTCTCTCGCAGTCCTGATGCAGGTCACTATGATGGTGTAGCAATGTTAACATATTTAGTACGTAATGTACAACACCACAAAAACCCTTATCCAGCAGATTTTGATTTAAATTTAAACAGTAATAGTTTTATATCACCCAAATACAAATCCGACAAAGGCACATTTAAAGAGGGAGTTCAAGAGATCTTTTCTCTTAAGTCCACCTATAAGAAGAGGTAATTATGTCAAGTAAGAAACATAACGATATATATTTTGCAGCAAATGAGCCAGAGAAAACAGCTGACTATTTGTTGACCAAAAGTAATAACTTCTACAAATCAGCTCACTCTTCAGGATACTTAGACAAGTTAAAAAAATTATACGCAATGTACCATGGTATGACTTATGCAGATAGTGGAAATGCTCACGAAATAACTTTTGAAGGTGAGCAAGGTGAACTAACTAGTATTACAGTTAACCACATTAGAAATATTGGCACTAACATGCTAAATCTAATTACTGCTTCTAGACCTACTATGGAAGCAAGAGCTATTAATACCGATTTTAAATCTCGCACACAAACAAAACTTGCTAATGGTCTACTTGACTATTACATGAGAGAGAAGAAACTAGAACAAATCCTTAAAGACGCTACTGAACAAGCTATCGCTCAAGGATCTTCTTGGGTACGAATGGAATGGAATGCAATGGATGGTGAACCTATTACAGATGAGATGGGTGAGCCTTTATATGATGAAGAAACTGGAACTTACATTTACGAAGGTGATGTTAATTTTGAAGTGAAGTCAGCGTACGATGTAACTTTTGATGCTTCAAGAGAAAACAACAATCATGATTGGATCATGGTTAGGAACTGGCAGAACAAGTATGATGTTATTGCAAAATATCCTGAATTTGAAGAGGAAATAAAAAACATTCCTACAAAATCAGAACTAGAAGGATATCCTAATCACAATTTTGCTTTTGAAGAGTCAAACGATATTGCAGTATATGAATTCTATCATAGAAAAACAGAGGCTATTGCTGACGGTCGTTACCTAATGTTCTTAACAGAGAAGATTGTTTTAGACGACAGACCTCTTCCCTACTATGATATTCCAATGTATCGTATTGCTCCTGCAGATATTCTTGGAACCCCATATGGATATACTCCACTATTTGATTTAATGCCGCTCCAAGAAGCAGCTAATATGCTCTACAGTACAATTCTCACAAACCAACAAGCCTTTGGTGTGCAGAATATTTATGTTCCTAGAGGAGCCGATATTTCAATGGAAGCCTTAGCAGGTGGTTTAAATATCATTGAAGGTAATCCAAATGCTGGTAAACCAGAAGCAATCAACCTTACTAATACCCCTAAAGAAGTTTTTGAATATTTACAAATATTAATTCAAACAATGGAAACTATTTCAGGTATTAACTCAGTTATTAGAGGTAATCCCGAAGCTAATCTTAGATCAGGTACTTCACTTGCACTTATGCAGTCAAACAGTATCCAATTTATGTCAGGTTTAGCAAATCAATATAATAGACTTATTGAAGATGTTGGTATAGGACTTCTTAAGACTCTACAAATGTATGCTAATACCAAACGTGTAGCTGCAATTGTTGGAGAACAAAATAGAAGTTATCTTCAAGAATTTGATAAGAGAGATCTTAGTAATATTAGTCGTGTCGTAGTTAGTGCAGGTAACCCACTTGCTAAAACCCATGCTGGTCGCGTACAGATGGCATCAGAACTTTTACAATACCAACTTTTAACAGACCCTTCTCAATATATTTCCATATTAGAAACCGGAAATTTAGAAATTGCTACCGAAGATCCAGTTAGAACAGAAAATCTAATTACTTCTGAGAACGAGCAAATGTTAAATGGACAGATGCCAGTAATGATTATCACGGATGTTCACTCAAAACATATAAATAGACACCTTGCATTATTAGATGATGCTAAAATGCGTGAGAATCCTGAATTAGTAGCACTAGTCCTTCAACATGTTCAAGAACATAAAGAAGCTCTTATGTATGCTGATCCAATACTATTACAGCTTAGAGGAGAGACTCCGATAGCTCCTCCAATGCCACCTATGCCTATGGGCAATGATCCGGTAATGCAAGATGGTGCAGCTAACTTATCTCAACCTACTGGTGGAGTGAATCCAGACGATTTACCACAGGTGCCAACAACACCAAATCCCCCAGGAGAGTTTGAGAATCAACCAGTTACTGGTGAAGAACTACAACAACAACTAAGAAACCAAAGATAACCTACTTTCAATAAACCCCTATACCAAACGATTAGGGTAATTTACAATGGAGTATAATATGTCAGAACAAACAACTGAAGCAGTAGAAACTGCACCTGTAGAAGCACCTCAAACAGAGGAATCAACTGAACAAGTCGAAGTAGCTAGTGAAGAAAATCAAGAATCTGCCGAATCTACGCAAGATGCCGTAGAAGAAGCTAAACAAGAACTTGAAAATCAATTAAAGAAATTCAGCCTAAAGGTAGATGGTGAAGAAGTCGAGGAAGAAGTAGATCTTGCTGACGAACAAGCCCTCATCCAAAAACTTCAACTTGCTAAAGTTGCTCAAAAACGTATGCAAGAAGCGGCTGGACTAAAAAAAGAAATGGCTCAAACTCAACAGGATATTCAAGATTTCCTCGAAGCACTTAAACATGATCCAGTAACATTACTTACTAGTGAAGAGCTTGGATTTGATGCCAAAGCTTTTGCTCAAGCAATTATGAATAAAGAGCTTGAAGAGGCTCAAAAAAGTCCTGAACAAAGGGAAAAAGAAGCTTTAGAGGCTAAGCTACAGAAATTACAGCAAGAAGTGCAGAAAAGAGAGCAAGAGGCTAGAGATTCACAAAGACGTGAAATGGAAGAACGTGTAGCGAATGAGCTTGAGCAGGAAATTATGACCGAAATTAAGGCTCACAACCTCCCACAAGATCCCGAAACTTTATCAACCATTGCTAAGTACTTGAAAGCTGGTATGAAGTATAAGGTTAATCTTAGCGTAAAAGAAGTGGCTCCTTTAGTTAAGAAAGAATTATATGAAAATGCCAAAAGAACTCTAAATAGTCTTAGTGACGATGAACTTGCTGATTTTGTTGGAAAAGATAGAATTAACAATATTCGTCAAAATATGATTAAGCAAATTAAAGAACTTAAAAAGAATGAGCCTACCAAAAAGATTAAAGATAGTGGAGGAGATACAGTAAAAGACGTTGATCCATTTGCGAAGAAATCTAAAGGTAAGATCAAACAAAAAGAATTCTTTAAGAACTTAGGTAAACAATATAGATAAATACTTGAATTTATTAGTATATCACATTTTTCAAGTGTTTGTCAAGATTTTTTAACAAGTATAGGTAGATAGACTCAATAATTTTGAGGCTGTAGTGCAAGCGCAAGCCCACCGCATAACCGAGAAACGAAAAGAGACATCGACTTAGTTTTTTAATATCAACTTCCTTTAAATTTTTGAGGTTTAATATGGATTTACAACAAAAAAGTGATGCTCTGTATAATCGTATTCTAAAAACGGTGCATCTTTCAGCAAAAATCAACATGACATCTGGTGTTGCTAAAGCCGATCTAGGATCTGCAATGGTTACTGCAACTGAAACTCAAGACAACATTACTACTCCACTTGGTGAAACTCTTTCTCCAGCTCCTAGTGATGCCAACGGTATCTTCTATGTAGCTTTAGTTGGTGAAGAAGTGGGTGAAATGGCTAAAGCACTTCGTTGCGAAGTTATTTCAGCTCCTGCCGCTTACGGTACAGTTGCTGCTTCAGTATCTTTATCTGCTAGTGGAAATCTACTAGTTGAACTTGACAGTGATCAGGATATCACTGGTGACGATGGCGATCTTGAATTAATGATCACATACTTAATGAAGTAAGGAGTAAATAATGTCTAATACAGCTAATAATGTCGAAACGCTTAATGGTAATTTTAAGAAAGTCTACGCTGAGAAACTCAATAAGATTATCCCAAGCTCAGTAAAAATTCTTCCAGAAATTGATTTTATCCCTTCTGAAAAGATGGGTGGTTTAAACTACAATGTTCCTATTGTTCTTGCAAACGAGCATGGTGTTACTTACGGTGGCGATGAAGGTGATGCCTTCACACTAGAAGCACCAATCGCTGGTACTGTGAAGCAAGCTACTGTAAAAGGTAATGAGATCGTTCTTCGTTCTTTCCTTTCTTACGGTGCTGCTTCAAGAGCGCAAAAATCAGAAGGCGCATTCGTTAGAAATACTAAACACCTTGTTGAGAACATGGTTGAGTCAATCACTAAAAAGCTTGAGGCTGAGTGTCTTTATGGACAAGTTGGTCTTGGTAAGGTTGATTCTGTTGCTTCAAATACTGTAACTATGCAAACTGCAGAGTGGGCATCTGGTATTTGGGTTGGTTCAGAAAAGATGAAAATTGATTTCTACAACGGTACAACTAAACTTGGAACTGCTCAGATCACTTCTGTTGATCTAAATGCAAGACAACTAACTTTTGATAACCTTCCTGCTGGTGTGGCTAACGGTCACGATCTTTACGAAGCTACTGCTTTTGGTAAAGAATTTGCTGGTATTCACAAGATCTTAACTAACACAGGCACTCTTTTTGAGATTGATGCTGCTACTTACGATCTTTGGAAATCAACTAACTTTTCAGTTGGTGGTCAACTTTCTTTGCCTAAAATCTCTGAAGGTATTGCTAAAGCTGCTGGAAAAGGTCTTGACGAAGATATCAAACTTTACGTTTCTCCTCCAACTTGGTCAACTCTAATCTCAGATGTTGCTGCTTTCCGTCAATATGACCAAAGCTACAGAGTTTCTGAGGCAGAAGCTGGTCATCAATCAATTAAATTCTATTCTCAAAATGGATCTATCGAAGTTATCCCTCACACTTACGTAAAAGAAGGATTCGCTTACGGTCTAGTTCTTGACGAATTCGAAAAAGTTGGTTCTACTGATGTAACTTTCAAGATTCCTGACAAAGGTGAAGATTTCTTCCGTCCTCTTGAAAACGCAGCTGGTTTCGAGCTAAGATGTTACGCAGATTGGGCACTTTTCTGTCACAAGCCTAATAAACAAATTCTTTATACAGGAATCACTAACTAGTGACTTCTCCTTCCAAATTATGGGGCAGCTGCAATGGCTGCCCTTTTTTTTATTAAGATTCAACAACTTACACACGATTAACAAGTATAAGTAGGACTATTGAGGGTTATTTTATGTCTAAGACCGTAATTAT
>JAEORY010000193.1 GCA_016840645.1 Candidatus Borrarchaeota archaeon
TTTCATTATTCTAGTTCCTGTTGCCAATTGTTCATTCTTTCGACTACGCTTTCGGCAGTTGATTTTAAAGTTGCTCTTCCGTAACAAACCGGTTCTTTTGTTTTGCAAAACTTTTGCATTAAAAAAACTCCCCAGCTACCGTCTTCGAGAGGTCTAACTTCCCATTTCATTTTTTCTTCTCCTAAAATGCAGGTAAAGAATGTATAATCCAGCGACCAAAAAAGTAACCTACAGAAAAATCAGCTATTGCCACAGTGACAGTATTGAACAAAAACTTTTGATTGTTCATTCTTCGATCCCTTCTACCTCTATCTTTTTAAAATACATGTTAACGGTTTCGCCGTTTATACCTTCAAAAGACATTATCTCGTCGTAATCTTCACCTGACATAACAGCTACATACGGGCCTTCTTCAATTACAGGATTGTTCTTTTTATAGTACTTGACAGAACTGGTCTGACGGTTACGCATAACACGCTTTGTTTGCTTTGTATATGATCCGTCATGTTCTCTTTTAAAAGTTACTACGACTTCATCAAACTTCACTTGTCCTTTTACAGGAACTCTACTTCCCATTATTCATCCTCTTCATCGTTAGTTTCATCTAGTTCTTGATCACTTAAGTCTCGACCAAGAATTTTCATTTTTCTGTGCATAGGGTTCTTTGAGAACCAATGATTTAAAGTAGCGTGAAAGTTATCGCCTTTCTCAATTACAAACATTTTTGGATCTTGAATAATCTCTTTATACTCTTCGTCTTCAAGAGCTGCAAGACCCTTTTTATACTCAATTTCCCAGCCTTTAATTTTGCTACGATCAGACACCCATTCATCAAACTCTTCATTTGTATAGAATGATTTTTTCTGTTTACCCTTTTTTGCAACAACAATCGGAGTAATTACGCGGCAGATCATGCCCTGTTCAAACATTTCAGGCCAGTAACGACCAAAAAAGTTAATGAGCAAGCCTGCAATAGAATCACCGTCAGGATCAGCATCTGAATAAATTAGAATCTTTCCGTACCGGAGATTCTTTGCTTCTTCGCCTAACTTTAAACCAATTGCGCCAAGAAGAGAAGTCACCTCTTTGTTTTTGACAACCTTGAGCGGGCTTAAACCTGATACGTTAATAAACTTTCCTCGAAGTGGAAAAGCGCCTTGAATTTTTGGATTGCGATACTTTCGAAATGCAGAAGATGCAGAGTCACCCTCGAAAATAGCAAGTGAACAGTCTTGTCGCCGCGTCCTTGCTTTTGCATCAATAAGCTTAAGAATCTTTGATTTGCTCAAAGTCCTGTTAAGTTTTCTAAGTTGCTTCTTTTCTTCAGCAATTGCTTTTTGCTGCGCCCAGTCTAGAATTCTTTCAACTACTTCAGAAGAAGCAATCTTCTTAATTGTGGCCGGAGAAAATTCAAAAGACGATCCGAATTGCTTAGATTCAGTAATAAGCTTTTCTTTGGTCTGTGAAGAAAAGATAGGATTGACAATGTCAGCCTGCACAAATAAAAACAAGTGATTCTTGATTTCCTGAGGACGTACATCAATCTTGTGCTTCTTTTTAATTAGCGCTCGAAGGTGTGTTACAATCTGATTTGCAATGTAATCAACATGTGTGCCTCCATCTGAGGTTTCGACAGAGTTGACAAAGCTAACTTGCTGCATCGAACCGTTGGAGGGTGCAACACCGATTTTCCATCGGCTACCTTCGACATAGATGACGTCTTCTGAATAGAGCTTGCAATATTCTTCAAAAGATTTAAAAGTGTGGTCTTCGTTATTAAATGTAACTTTTAGTTTAGGATTGCAGGCTGCAAGATCGATAACACGTTTTTGAAGCATCATCATGTGATCTTCGTCAATTGTCTCCATCTCGAAACGTTCGAAGTCAGGCATAAAAGCAATTTCTGTGAATCCTTTACGAGACTTTGCCTTCACAACTTCCGGCTCTTCACGGTCTGTCATATTGTCGACAAACTTTTGAGAAAACTGCTTCTTGCCGTCTGATGTCTTTACGCGAAAGACGCGTGAGAAAATATTAGTAAGCGTCGAACCTACACCATTTGTTCCAGCAACAAGACGCTCTTCAGAATCATCAAAGTTTGAACCTGCTTTTAGATTGCTAAAAATTAGTTCTGGAATCCATTCGTCATGTTCTGGGTGCTTGTCAACAATAATACCACCGTTGTCCTTGACTAGAATGGCACCCTTACCAGGATTGACAAGAACATTAAGCTGATTTAGCTTGTGTGGATTTCTCCTGTGTTCATCAACAGAGTTAGATACAATCTCATCAAAAATCTTTAGAAAGGCGGGATTATAAGTAACACTTTCTGTCTTGAATCGTCCTTCGTCGTAAATAGAAATATCGTCAGTCCTATGCTTGATAGAACCCACGTACATTCCTGGCCGAAGTAAGACATGCTCAATGTCAGTCAGTTTTTTGTATTTGAGTAAATCAGACATAATTCCTTAGTGTGTGAAAGTACAATTATATTTTACTTTATTGATGTAAAATTTACACACAAATATTTACATGTTGTTTTTTCGAAGTTTTTTCACTTCGCGCATCAACTCTTGCATCACACGAAACGCTTCAGCATTTCCTTTTGCGTCATTGACCGGATTATGATCATGTGGAGTCTTTCGAAGGTGCTTCCACTTTGCTCTCATATTTCCCATCGCTCCGCAATAAACATCACCGATGCGACGTGCTGAGTATCCAAAGGGATTGCTACCCACTGCTAGATGAAAATAATAGTTAATCCACTGCCAGTCAAAAGCAGGATTATCAGACATAAAAATCGGGCGAGAGCCTGTATTATTGTCAAGCACCCAATGATTAAAATCTTTCATTACTTCGACTGGATTATCATAACTAAGATGTGTTTCTCGATCCGGGCAAGAGATTTGAAGAGCTTCAAGCTTGTAATTGTTTGTAATTGGCCGAGTTCTTCCGTAAAACGTGGTTTTAAGATCATCATCAAACTTAACGGCTCCAAAACTCACCATCGAGTAGAGTCCTGGGCAAGGACCATCTGCTTCTACATCAACAAAAAAGTAGCTCATTCTTCGTTCTCCTCAAATGTGCCGTCCATATTGACAGCAAGATAGTCACCTTCATATTCGTGGGACCACTCAAACTCGCACGAGTTATCTTCCAGATGTGTCGCTAAATCATGGCGGCCGCGAATATGAAGCCAATTACAAATAGCTTCTTTGAGTTCTTTTTCAGAAAGATAGATTGATTTGATAGATTTAACTTTCATTCTTTTTCCTCACCGTAATAATAGTTATATTTGTTTACAAATTCCTTACATAACTGAAGCATATCTTCTTTAGAGAGTGCTACAGTGACAGAAGACTTCGATCCTTCCCAAAAATCTGTCTTAAGCATAATCGGGTCATCGAGCCTTAGATAGACTAAGTTTTTATCAAAGCATTCAGCATAAAGATGATAACCTTTATCATAGCTTATTGTTGATTTGGTGCTCATTCTATTATCTCAAGAGACGTAAGCCGAAACGTCAGAATAGGAGTGCTCCATTCCCGAATGATTCTGACTTTTGCATAGGGTGGCTTCTTTTCAAAAGCCCCAGTGGGTTGTGGGCGAAAGATCTCAATAATAGTTCCTCGCTCTCCAGCCTGAGCGTATGGTCCCTCTACCCGAGTAATGTCCTTATTTACGCGGACTTTGTTTCCGACATGAAAACTCATTCTTCGTTCTCCTCTTTGTTTGACTTCCAATCCCAAAAGTATTCATTCTGGTTCCAAGAGAAAGTTCCATTCTCCCAAAACCAAGTGTTGATTCCGTCTCGTTCAACGTCTTTGAGTGCCATTTGAAGACACTTACGCGAAGTTAAGAAAGGGCGACAGAAACTTGTATAAGGTCCACTAATAAGACCAGGTTGAGAATAAAGTTCCACGAGTTCACAAACATCTTCTCCGTGATCTTCTGCGACCTTAATCATGCCGTATTTCCAAGTAGACATTACTTATTCTCCACAACAATTTTTGTAATGTCTTTGCAGAAACCAGAAATCATTTCATAACCTTTGTCATCTTCTGTCAGGTCACCAAAATCTATTGCTGACCCTGTATCGATTTCAAGTTTATCAATTCGCGACATGACAGACATAAAAAGATTATGAAGTACGAAATAGTTGTTTAGAAGTTGCGCATGGTCTTCTTCTATGGTCATTTGTTTCATCATTTACCTCTGTGAATGTATTCTTCTTCATGCGTGCAAATATATAGCAGCGGTCCTAAACCAAAAGTATGAATGGGTCCATCGTACCAATCTAAGCGATATCCCCAAAAGCGGAACTTTCTGTCTACTACTAGTAGGTGTACATTCCAGCAAAGACCAAAAAGATCAAAATGAAAATACGACTTAGCTAACTTTCCCATCCATACCTCCAGAAAGATTATGAATCTTTTCAAAAATTAGTTGTGCTTCTTTTGGCTTTCTTGCTACTTGTTCTGCGGCATAGCGAGAAAGGTTATTGATCTTTTTTAGTCTTTCTCTCATAATCTCGTTCTCTGCTGTTGCTTCGTTTTCATGCTTTGCTGCAAGATCTAGCATTTCGCGTAGTTCGTCGTCTGTTCTCTCCATTTCAAGTTTGGTAATCTCGGCACGGAGTTCTTCTCTCAGCAGGATTAGTCTTTTGTTTTCTGCTCTCAACCTATCGATCAGATCGAGGGCATCAAGAGTAGGAACAACACAGCGAGAAAGGCAGTTAGGACACTCGTTTTCTTCGTCGTAGCCGTTGCCTTCGCAATAAGAGCAGACTTCGTAAAAGTTTTCCATTCTTACTTTGATCTCCAATCTTTAATCGCACTTTTAGCCTTAGCAAGAGATTCTTCTTTTCCCTCAGCAAGAATCTCCCATTCCCAGTTATCACCAAATCCAAAATCTAAAGTTCTAGTTTGGATTTTCCACCAATAACCATCATCGTCGCTGTATTTTGTAATCGTAGCGACACGGTTTTCAATTTCTGAGCGCCAATGAGTAGTTTTTTCAAACTTCATTCTTCTTCTCCGTCAAAGAGACCACAATTGCAAGCATGCCAGTCGCGATGCCATAGACAGTCAAGAGAGTGTTCAGATACTGGCATCCAAGTGGAATAATCACATTTGTTACAACTAACAGCCCACCCTTCGTCTGGGGGCGTTAGAGCGATTATTTGTAGAACGCCCTCATCACACTTGTGACATCTCATTTCTCGTCCTCCAAAAATATTCAAAACAATCAGCACGAAGCCAGTCGGGAATAGTTCTATTGCCTTCCATTTCTTTGTTGATTTTCAGCATAGAGTTTCTTGAAATCACGATAAAAGGCTCAGTTGGATAATAAGGCTCTAATCCCTGAAACATGGCAATGATAGGGGGCGTCCCAACTCTTTGTCCTTTACCAAATGTGGCTCTTCCAAAATAAACTCGTCCTGACCCAAAAAGTTCAAAGTAAGAGTCCCACTGTGTTGGTGGAATTAGATTCATTATTTGCTCCTTGGTTTTGGTTTCTCAAACCAAACATTACATTTTAGACAACCCGGTTGTGGGTAGAACCCTTCTACATAGCGATAGAAGGTTTTAGAATTACATTTTGGACAATAGAAATAATGGCTCATTCTTGTTCTGCACAACCTGTATAACGAGAACTTTTATACCACTTGTTTACACCCTTACCTTGAATTGCACCAAAGATTCTATCTAAAACAAAATTAAAAGTATCTGGGTCACCATCTTCGTGCGCGATCATTGCAAGCAGTCTGGCAATTTCTGGTTTTGTCATTTTTCTTTATCTCTAAGATGGTCAGATACAAATCTACTTGAAATCATACTTTGATGCGTCTTCAATTCTTTTAATCTCTCTATTAAGATACCAAGCAGCTTTTTTAAGATCTTCTAGCACGTTATCAGACTTTTTACCAGCTCGACTCATATATTTTAAAACATTTCCTAAGCTAAAGTTTAAATCCCATGCTTCAATTACTTTAATTGCTTCATATGGGTTTTTTTCACCACCGTAGTGACTAGGATGATTAACAGCTTCTTTTTTCAATCACTTCTCCATGTACTGTTTTGATGCTTCATAAAGCACAATATTAGCTGCTTGCGCAGTATTTAGGCAGAAACCCGGTCCAGGCATGTCGATCTCAACACAGTCTGCTACGTGAACGATTTCACCTGGTACACCCGATGTTTCGTGTCCAGTAAATATACACACGTTTTGACTATATTCAAATTTATAGTTTCTAAGCTTGGAAGACTTTTCGCAAAGCTCAGCTGCTACAATTCGTGTGTTGTTTTCTTTGGCCCACTCAATAAAAGATCTAGGAGTTTTATGCTGAATGAGATTAATAAAATCACATGTGGAACCTGAAAGTCGCCGTAATTCTGCACGAGTGGGAACAGAACCGACAACATGAATATCCTCTACACCAAAGCATGCAGCAGATCGAATTAAGAAAGCAAGATTTCCGTCATGCATAAAATTAATGCATCCAATAGAAATAGGCAAAAACTGTGCAGAATTCATTTTTTCTGCATATCGCTGCTTTCGAGTCTTTTTTCTATGTGCAAGAAAGTTTTTCTGAACAATCTTTTTATAATTAGATTTTGCCAGCATTGCTTTTTCTCCTACTTTTATTATAGTAGGAGTTTATAAACTTTACACTCTATCTTTTTCTAGTCTTGCGTTATAAGTGTCTATCCAAATAGATAAATACTCTTCTTTGTTTTGATACTTTTTAGATTGCCTAACTTCGGGTACAATATTTTCAAAAACCTCCGTAATCTTTGCTTTAGGAACCAAGTCGTCTTGTATATCATGCGCAGACATAAAGTTTGTAGATTCATAAAAATAGAAAAATAAACCGTCATATGCAGCAATTTTCTTTTCAGGAGAAAGATAGCGATTAATAATTCTTAGCAAGCCTAAAAAAGAAGCAATATCTCTAACGTCTTCTACGGTAGCCCTATTACCAAAAATTGCTTCAAAAATATCTTCTGCTTTTCTAAATTTTTCTTCTCGCTCTTCAAATTTAAGATAGCGATAAACATCTTTGCCGTCGACCTGATATGGTTCTTTTTTATATTTAGAAGAAAGACCACGTCCCATCGAAAAAGACATCAAACTAGAAAATGAATCAAAGTAGCTATCAAGCTTAAAGTCAGAAACTGTCGGAGAATGAACAATAAAGTAACTAAAAGTTTAACTGTTTGATTT
>JAEORY010000194.1 GCA_016840645.1 Candidatus Borrarchaeota archaeon
GACGATCCGACAGATGGAGATGGCGGCAACAATGGAGGTAGCGGAGATGGTAATGGAAGTGACGCCTCAACCGAAATCCCCGTGCTAATAGTGACAATTAACTTGGAAAATAACACCCGCCTCAATTCCAATACAAAAAAAGAGATTTTTGTTACAGTTAACGACGACCAGTGTGCCCCGATCGAGCAGGCCCAAGTCACTATCACATTGAACACCAATTATACCCTTGAATGTCAAGAAATCGAACCAGGCATCTATAAAACAATATTAATCACTTCAGAGTTGACTCCAGGTGAATATCTATTAATTGTCACAGTCGAAAAATCGGGGTACCAAACCTCACAACTAGAGCATAGTCTCACAGTGACAAAAAGTCTTAATCTCGCAACGATTTCATTAGCCGTTCGAGTCAGCGCTGTGAGTAGCATTGGCCTAATGTTAGCTGTTATTGGGAAACGAAAATTGTTTGATGACATTACTTTAGATTTGTAAGGTTAAACCGTTGAGCTTATATATACATGGTGAAGTGTTTTGCAGAAGAATAAATGCAAACTCAATGAAAATAAGATCCATTCTCATCTTTCGGAAATGGATGAATTCTCAAAAGTAATTGAACATTACAAGATAGGTCCTTATCATATTAAAATATATAATTGTGCAGGAAAATATACCAACGAAGCACTATACACCTATAACAGTATAGCAGACACTTCACCTTTTGGTGAGATCGTTGAATCCATTGCAAAACATCTTTCAGGAAGTATGATCTTCGATAATGAGGCTAAACACAAACCTCTGGATCCTCGATTCTATAGCCTACAAGAGTTATTCAATACGAGGAAGACACTAGTTAAAGAGTATATTCACAAACATTACCCTGAATTTGCGTCAATGAAAGATTTAGATGAATTAATAGATCTAGCCTGCTATAAACTAACTGGTATCTATAAAATTGCCCCTTTTCTTATGGACGAACATATAGAAGAGTTTTATCTGGATTGTGCTAACACCCAGCTCTATTTAGACCATCGAACCTGGGGACGTTGTAAGACTAATGTTACTTTGTCTGAAGCTGATTTAGAACGTATAAAAACAAGGTTACGCTATGAAAGCGGTCTGCTACTGGACGAAAGCAATCCTTCCATCAAAACAGAGTTGATCACTGACAATTTTCATGTTCGCACCTCGATGGACATCGCTCCTCTTGCTGTCGATGGCTTGCATTTAGATGTGCGTAAACTAAAGCGTAAAGCCTTTACTTTACCAGAATTGGTAGCGAATGGTACTTTACCTGCGGAAACTGCCGCTTACCTGTATTTTGCTATGCTGCGACGCCGTAACATTACGGTCATTGGGGAACCTAATTCGGGTAAAACCACACTGGTCAATTCACTGGACCTGATCACCCCCCCTGAGTGGCGAAAAATAACCATCGAAGATGTAATAGAAAGTGTCCCCCAACATATTTACGATAAACATCAAGTACGGCTACAGGTTATCCCCTTTGAAGGCGAAAATACCTCACGAAGCAAGAGTAAAGAGATTGTGAAACTATTACATCGATCGCCTGATTACGTTTTCTTAGGAGAAATTCAAACCCAAGAACACTCACAGGCAGTATTTCATGCACTTACAGCAGGTCTACACTTAATCCAAACCTGTCACGCCTCGTCACCTGAAAATCTGATTGTCCGCTGGGTAGAACATCATGGTATTGCTCCGATTAATCTGTTAACTTTAGATCTCATCGTCTTTATGCGGACTTATTATCACCAAAAACTTATCCGCAAGGTAAGGCGAGTAAGCGAAGTGGAAAAACCATTTGAAAAAACCGATGTACCGCTGGAAATCGATCTGAAAGTCAATTCTATACAGTTATTCGATGTCTTTGATCTTGATAAGCAGCTAATAAAAACATTATCCGAACAATATGATGCCCCCACCATGAAATCAATCAGAATGGTTGAAGGGTTAACTTTAGAAGAATTCATTGAAGAAATGTCTACATACATAAAACTACTCAATTATTTGGTTCAGAACCAATTATTTGACCCTTATCTCAATGTACAAATCTTCCATGGGCTACACACTGAAAAACTCAGACATAGAATGCATTATAACGAAATAGACTGGTCTTCTCTCTACAAATACGTTGTTAACCAGATTAAAGAATAGCTGAGGTTTGCAAATTGTTTTCGAATCTGCCTATGAATATATGCAAAGCACTTTCCATCCAACCTTTCAAATTTATAGGAAAAAAACTCTGTCCCACTTCTTTGCTAATGCCATGTCGTTATTATGAAGAGTTAAATCTCACTCCAGAGGATATTTCAGCTGGGTCAAAAGCCTTCGCAACCATTATTTTCCTAATAATTGTCAGTTTTTCACTTATTTTGCACCTTTCTCCACTGCTTTTTTCATCAATTGCTTTATTTCTCGCGTATATTATTCATGGATTACTAATGCGTCTTCTTCCTCTAAGATATGCTCATGAAAGACTAAGCATTGAGAAATATGCTGACTTGATCTTGAATACTCTGTTATTAGCGTTATTAGCTGGATCAACGTTCGATGCGATATATTTTGTTGCTAAAAGTGATTTCCCACAAGTTTCAAAAGATTTCGAAAAAATACTCTTTCAGGTTAATAACAATGAAGATCCAGAAAAGCTTTTATTAGATTACGCTAAGAAACAGCCTTCCATTACGCTTCGAAAACACCTATCTAATTTATTCGCTATTAATGATTTAGAAACCACCATTGAATTGATGAAGAATTCAACTCAATCAGAGGTGCGTAATGCCTACGATCGCTTCACTCTTGAATTGGACAGCCGCTTAACCTTAACTATTGGAATAACTACATTTCTACCCATCTTGTTGGGACTCTTTCTAATTCTTTATGGGTTTGCTAGTTCTCCTTTCATTTTACTCATAGTCCCTCTACACATTTGTCTATTGTATTTCCTTAAGAATCAAATCTTAAGTAACAAAGTTGAGTTGGTAGGATGAAACAAAAGTCAACGGAAGGCTTAAAACAATCAGATGATGAACTGAGTGAAATTGCTTGTTTCCTAAGTTTTTTTGCTGATGAGTTGAAACTTGGTATCTGCCCAGAACAGGCATTTACATATGCTTTAAGTAAATATAACGGGGTTTTAAAGCCAATTTTTATGAAAGCCGTCCATCAGTTATTTGTTGGGGCTTTACCGCTAAAATCGATCCTGAAGGACCTTGCTTTATCGCTAAATAACCTTAACAGTCGATATCTATTACAACTCACCTGTAAATTTCTAGAAAAGGATTCTATAGAGGCTGGCAAAGTACTAATTTCGATGGTTAAAACCTTAGAAGAGAATAATAGTTTGATTAAAAAGCGTAATCACTTCTTGAAAGCAAAAAACCTTAAGACTAAGGTCTTATCACTAGGAACTTCATTAGTGATGGGTTATATCGCCGCGCTTACACCTCTTTTTTCAATGCTATTCCTACTTCGTCAACAAAATTTTATTGAACTTACAAACAGTCTGACTTTCAATCCATTTAATTTTTGGCCTGCTTTTGTAGCTTTTTTCTTCATTGGAATTTTTACTGCTTATCAACTCACAGAATTCACTGATGGAGAAACTTCTTGGTCCATGCTAATTCTCTCTGCAATGATCTTCTTTATCACTTTTTTATTAACCCACAGCTTTCTAAAAATCTTAATTTGGTGAACTACCTCACGCTCAAGCGGTGGTGCTTTATTGCTTAATTTGGTAAAAGCATTAACTATTAAGCATCATTAACTGTGAAGAGTTTTTTAAAAAAATTAAACAAACATTTTAGGTTTTTGTTCTCCCTTAACGTATTTTTTCAACAATGTGCAGTAATGATCGCGGATACTATATTCAGCAACATTCGCTATTTTTGCCAATAATTTCTGGGTGAGGACTGATCGCCGTTCAAATTGTTTAGCAATTAATAAATCGGCTCCATAAAGTACTGAGGTTGCAAAAATGTAGGGATGTCTACCACCGCGTTGCTCAGTAGTAACTATTTCTAAGAGTGTATTTGCTGCCTTCATAATAAGTGTTTGATACTCAAATGATGTCCAAAATCTTCGCTTAATTCTCAATATAACCTCAGGATGCTTAAGGACTTTACTGACAAGTCTGGGGATGTAATCTTCGCTTTTTCTTTGTACAAGTTCAATTCCTGGAGATTTCTTTAGAAGTTCAATTCCACGGATGACTTTTCTAGGTGGAATCCTATGACCTAGTTGTCCAAATGCTTTCATTACTTCCTGTAACGTGACAGGCGCTCTTCGTTCTCGAATCGCTATGAAAAGAGCAGCGACCATTAAAACAGGATGCGTCAAAATTTCATTTTGGTTAACATGCTTAAGACTCGTGCGATAAATATATGCTGCTCTCTGTTTTATTTTATCTGATAGATGAAGAAGATTTACAGCTCTATTCAATGATTTTAACACTCTGTATTGAGATTCTTTATGACGTATTCGCGCTCTAAAATTGTAAATGCGGTTTAACTTCCTGAAATAGAGTTCTTTCTCTTTTGAAAGATGTTTACCCTTATGATCTCGACTGTTTTTTTCATTATGATTTCCGATATAACTTCCCATTCCATCAACAATGTCAATTCTCTCACCAGGACTCACATATTGTTTTGCCATTTCTTTTTCGTCAGTAAATACTGAGATAATGTAGTCTTGAGGAACATAGTGAGTATCAACAACTAAACCACATTTTTCACATACATAGAGCCCTCTATTCAGCACGATATTACCTTTACATTCATTACATGATTGAAGGCTGTATTCGCTCATCTTTAAGCACCAAGGAGACTTATTATGAAAAGGTGGAAAGGGTTTTAATAACCACAAAATCCACATTAACTATAGACGTATGTTTAAACTTATAAGTATTTTTCAAAAAGAATATCTACTTAATTGAACAAATAGTTCGTTTGATCTGATGAACAAAATCTACAGAGAGTTAAGTGAACGTATTGCAAACTGATTTAAACTACTCCGCCCCGTTGAAACGATTGGAAAAATCAGTATAACTGATGTATTATTAACTAAAAAAAATGAATTTAAATCTCGAATTTTTATCCGAATAAAGTTATCCAAACACCAGTATCTAAATAGAGAAATAACATGAACAAAAGAAAGCCTCCGAAGATCATTTTCTTGCCATTACGTTCATCAATTCCTGACATATAACATATTAAACCGATTGCAAAAACAAAACCACCTACCATCCAACCCATACGAAAGATGAAACTCATTGTATTGGTCAATGTATCAGTTAACAATGTTGGTAGTCTTTGGAGGCGATCAAGCTTTTCCCAAGGATCACTTTCGATCTGCATAATACTTACACTCATACTCTATTTTAGCACATATATAAAAAGCCAGCGCATTTTTATTTGAATTTCCAACAAGTTGGATGGTTTTATATTGAGATGTCTTCTTGAAATGCGCTATCTATTTCGAACTATTTCAAAAAGCGGGGTTTATATACGTTCTCGTATTCAACTGTACGATAGAGTATTTTAGTAGATTTAATTTGAAACCATAATTTAAGATTTCAAAAAAGAGAATCTCTTGTTAGCTCAAAGTGAGTGCAAAAAAAAAGAATTGTTTGACTTCTGAATTGAATTTTTCCTTTGGTGGAATATATATGAGTCTTGAAATAGGCACTGAAGGGTCTGCATATGCTTTTTTATGGGATTATTTAACTAGGGCAAAGAATAAGGAACGTACTAGTAAAAGAGTTGTCCCAAGACTAATTGGAAAGCCCTCTTTTAATATACCAAAGGATTATTCCTATTTAGCAGACGTAAAGGTCGAAAAAATACATACTATAGGTGATTTCAGAGTTAAACCTGGGGACGCAGTTTTGGCAACATGGGAAAATGGTGAAGACAAGCTCTTTTCTACCATAAATACATTAAAAACACATTCATACACAAAGAATGAACTTTATGGGATTATTATTGATTATGATTCCAAGGATTACTATATTTCATTTTCAGGTAGATTTCCATCTCAGAGGCTAAAATATTGTGACATAGTTAATCTACGAAAAGCTGATAATCAAATTCTGCTACGAATTCAAGAAAATATTTTGGAAAGAATTCAGAATGGCGAAAGCAAACAGCTACGAAAGCTAAGAACACTTCTTGAAAAAAGAGAAATCTTGGATTCTATTAAACCTATAACTCTGAATCACACCACAGAACTTCTAAACGAATCACAACAGAAAGCCGTAGCACATTGCCTTAATTTAACGAATGATAATTATTTCTTTCTGATTCATGGGCCTCCTGGTACTGGAAAAACTACCACAATCTCAGAATTGGTTTTACAGTTGCTTAAAAGAAACCAAAGAATACTTATAACGTCACATACTAATATTGCCGTAGATAACGCTCTGGAAAAGGCCATAGAGGCTCTTAAAGAAACAAAAGAGCATGACATCAGACATTTAGTTCTTCGATTAGGCATAAATGCCAAATTATTACCAAACATCAGACCACTTTTAGGTAACATAAGAAATTTCGAGGACTTGAAATCTTATAAAATCGTCGGTTCTACATTAACAAAAGCTGGATTGTACACTCTTCATTCTAATTTTGATTGGAACAATCCACCCTTTGATTATGTCATTATCGATGAGGCTAGTATGGCAAGTATACCTTTAACTCTTGTAGGTATGGTGTTTGGTAAAAAGATAATTCTGGTGGGCGACCATCTTCAACTGCCTCCAATTTTTAATGTACCAATAAAACAGCAGCTAGAAAAATCACTTTTTGAAGTTTTAATTTCAAAATACCCCAATCATAGCATTTTTTTGGATACTCAATACCGATCGAATAAATACATCGCCATGTTTCCCAGTCATTTTATCTACAATGATCGATTAAAAACTGCCTATGGTATCGAAAATATTCAAATTGACTACTTTCCTCAAAATCGAGATAATTGGAGTCAAAGTCTCTCCGGTCGATACCCTATCGTGTGGATTGATACCTTTAACTATAATGGACAAGGTTTTGAATGGAAGTTATTTGGTAAACGATATTCTGCATGTAATTTAATCGAAGCTGCCTTGGCCATTAAGATCATGAAGGAATATCACAAAGCGGGTTACTCTCTTGAGAAAGATATAGCTATAGTTACACCATTTCGTCTTCAAGC
>JAEORY010000195.1 GCA_016840645.1 Candidatus Borrarchaeota archaeon
TATCTTCAATTAATTTTGTGTTTGCCTCGTATTTTTTCTGGACTCTAAATAGACAAATGCTCTAAGATGTTTATTCCGTAAATATGAATTCCACTTATTTAAAACTTCCTTATATGGTCCTGACAATCTATACCAATTTGAGTGCCTTAGTCTTGATGCGTGAAATCCCTTGAAATTATTATCTAATATCTTTTTTTTCATATTGCTTTCAACAATATTTTCATTGTCCTTTTTATAATCTCGACAACTTACAGGATCCCCCCAAATGAATGTTGAGATAATAAAGCTCTTTTTTTGTGCAATTGTATCATCAGAGTAGATGTTTATTTTTAACATTATTAGTCATGCTCCCCATTATTTCGGTCCCAGATATTCTAACGAGAATTTTCCTATTCATCAATAGTCCTTTTCATTTTCATGTGATATAATGTGACAACAAGTGACATTCCTTGGACGGGGGTTGATTTTTTGTTTTTTTAATGATTAGTATTTCATTAGAAATATTTTTTTAAGGGAGGACTTATGAGAACAAAAATTTTGATCGCAGTTTTAGTATGTATTTACTTCACAAGCTGTGCGCTGATTTTCAAAGGCACAAAAGAAGAGGTAACCTTTGGAAGCGATCCGCAAAGAGCAGACGTGTATATTGACGGGGTCAAGATGGGAGAAACACCTTTCGCATTGAAGCTCGTAACCAAAAAAACTTATATGATTGAATTTAAAAAAGAAGGCTACGAATCTAAAGCATATCAAATTAATAACAAAGTTGGGGCTGGATGGATCATTCTGGATATTCTTGGAGGTTTATTTCCAGTCATCATAGATGCTGCTACGGGGGCATGGTATTCATTCGATCAGAAAAACATCAATGCAGTCCTTGAAAGGCAACAGGAACACCCGCTTGACCCTAGAAATTTATTATATTACTAAGATAAAAGCTTAGAGTACTTTTCTCGATATAAAAACATCAGGAGTTGCAAAAACGAGTCGAATCGGACAGAAAAAATATCTATAGCCAACAATTAAGTAATTAAGGTCGATAAATAAACAGCTTTTAGGATCCTGGGGTTAGGGATCATAAGATTTCCTCAGTCGTAAGAGGAGAAGCGAGTGGAAATCAATCTGAATTTGGCCCTGAGAGGCCTGATAAGGCAAAAACAGTACTAAGCATATGCTTTACAAAAGAGGAAACTTCTACTGGCTCGATATCAGAATAAACGGCAATAGGATCAGAAGATCTCTCGACACTACGAATAAACTGGAAGCCCTCAGCCGGTATGCGGAAAAGAAAGAAGAGCTTATAAAAGAATTCAAAGAAGGGAAGGTCCGCTTTGAAGATTTCTGTGAGACTTACCTGGAGTGGGCCTGGACTTCAAAACCGGCCTCTACTCGCCGGGAAAAACAAAGGCTTGAGAAGATCAAAGAATTTTTCAGATCTCTTGATTTAGCACATATTTATCCAGTCTTTAAGGAAGCCCGAAATATTTGAAATACCAGAAAATTCCCGCCCTAAATGGTTTTGAATTAATATTGATATTATTTAAGTTATACGCAATTTGAATTTCGTGTTCCGGACAGCAGTGAAAAGATTTCTTTCTTTTCTATGAAGGTTGATTATTTTTTCGGCCTTAACTCTTCTATGAATTTTGCCGGCGCCCAACTATCGTCTATAAACACATACCTTCCATCAGGCGATACGATACAGCATACTCCGTTTCCTATATATTGTTGTATATCAATGGGCTCGCCCCACTTGCCTTCCTTCGATCTGTAACAGATAAACGGAACAGTCTGGCCGGATATCAGCCGGGCAAATATCATGTACGTTTCATCCGGTGCAATATAGGGGCTCTGTCCATTTACGCCCGTAAACTCTGGCTTGGTGTATTTGCCATCGATCAACGAGGAACGGAATACGCCGGTGCCTGCTGGGGTGCTGCTGTTGAAATACAAATTGCTGTTTCTTGCCACCGACATTTGCCAGTGCAATCCCATTGCATTGATTACTTCGCCAACAGGTTTCGGTTCCGACCATCCGGAGGCCGTTCTTTCAACATACCAAATATTCTCTTTGCCGGTGTCCGTCCCGTTTATCGGCCTCAATGATATGAAAAACATCTTCTTGTTGTCAGGCGTCACGAAAGGACAGTCATCCCACCTGGAATACTTCCTGCCGCTGAAAGGAGCTTCTACCGGCTTCATCCATTTCCCGCCCACCATTTCTGTCATCATAATGGAGCCATCTCCAACTGCACGCCCTGAATTCCAGTACAGTTCTGTTCCGTCGGGGGAAACCGTTATTGTTGAATGATTTATAATCACAATATCGGGGGCAAACGGCTCTGCCTGATTGACAGGCGGCTTTTGGCCTAGATAAGGACCTCTTAAAACCGGGAATTTCTGCGGCTCCGAATTTCCACCAAGTTTTCGTATCAGAGTGCACAATTCCTTGTGCCCGTTTTCTTCCGCAAGATTGAAGGCCGATTTTCCTGACTTTGTTCTTTGATTGATGTCCGCTCCATTCTTGACCAGAAATTCAAGCATTTCGGGTTTATTGTTCTCCGCGGCTACATGAAGCGGGGTCCTTCCCCGGATATCGGGTCCAAATGAAAGGGGAATATTCTTTGCCTGCAGCAGTTTTACTATCTCGACAGAACCGCCGATAAGCGCGTTGCGCATCAGCGCATGGGATTCATCCTGATTCTGGAATTTCCTGTCCCCCATTTTTTCCAATGCGAATTTCACCAAGCGTTCCGCCCCGCAGGCGGCAGCAGTATTGAGTATCCTGATGATTCCATTGTTGGATTCATCGATATCGGCTCCGTTGTCAAGAAGCAAATCTATAATTCGCAACGACTTTCCATGGATTACGGCAATTTGCAGAGGAGTATTTCCGTTTGCATTCTTCATATTTACGTCTGCTCCCTTTTCAATCAGCAGTTTCGCCATATCATAAAGGTCAGGTCTGGTGACGATAAAATTCAGAACCCGCCCGTTCTCAATATCCGCTCCTTTCGCCAGAAGAAGCTCAACTACCTCTCTTTGATTTCTGCGTGCTGACTGAAAAAGGGGAGATAGCCCCCGAACGGGTCTTTGAAAATCCGCTCCTTTGATGATGAGTAATTTCGCCGCATCATCCTTTTCAGCAATAATCGCCTCCAGCAAAGGGGAATTCGATTGTATATTCTTGGCATTGATATCGGCTCCCTCCAACAAAAGCATCTCAATCATTCCCAGTGAGCCTGTTTTTGCGGCAAGATGAAGCGGCGTATTACCTGCAATATCCGTGGAGTTAACCAGAGATGCATCCTTTTCAACCAAACCTTTGACTTTTGCCAGGTCATTGGCTCTTACTGCATCAAATATTTCCTGCGCTTGCGTTATTAATGCTACTAAAAGCAATACAATAACAATTAAAATTGATTTTAATGTTTTCATTTTGATTTCTCTTTTGAAATTATTTTGGCTCTCGACTCCTTCAGTCTCAACTCTTCGATGATTTTTGAGGAGACTCAATGTTGGTTTGTTTAATCATTTTAATAAATGATAAGCAGAATACGCCATCATTTTTATCATCCCTAGTGGTAGAATATAAATAAAGATTTCCCATATCAACTTTATAAAAGAGAACAGCCAGGATTCCGTTGCTCTGCAATCAAGTCTTAGCCTTCTGTTTTGCATGATAAAGCGGTTCCCCAGCAATTTTGGAATCAATACGTCACCATTTTCTTTGATATCCACTGTTTTTCTTTAAAAATCCAGGGACTGGGGATACCTGTCCTTCCGGTTGTATTGTAAAGTAAATCATTGCAGTGAACAACATCGTAATCGATTGATCCGAGATATTATCTCGGCGAATACCTCCTTACTTATGGCAACCTCTGCCATTTGAAAAATAACATAACGGCTGTGTTTGAGAACCTTAGCTCCGATCTTTATGAGTTTCACAAGCAGAGTACGAAGCGACCAATGCTTTATTTTACCTGGAAGCACCAGACGCCGCAGAAAGTTGCCTAGATTATAGGCCAGAACAAACAAACCTAACCTCACCTGATTCGAGAGGAAATGTTTGCATGAAAGCCGCGTCCAGTTGAGAGCATACTTACCTTCCTTTATCCACTGCTCAGCAATCCCGCGTCCATTGTAGAATCGAACAACACCCTCTGCTCCAGCACTCAGATTGGTTATGATAAAACCTACTCTCGGGAATAAATCTCCACTGTGCCACTCAACCTTTGCCACCACACGGCGCCTCTTTTGCCATGAGGCCGCACGGTACTTGAAATCATGAAACCGCACAACCGGCTTTCTTGAAGGACGGCCTACAGGACGAGTCAGCAGATGTTTAATCTCATCGTACAAGAGATCATTCGCCCGAAGACGGATAGCATACAAGAACCCTTTCTCTTCAAGATACTCATAAATCTCAGGCTTCGCAAATGCAGCATCACCACGAAAGTACTTCCTTCTTTTATTGTTTTCAATCAATAGCTCAATAGGTGTTATGTTTTCTCTTTTAAAATCCTCCCAAAATTTTTTTTGAGTGCAATGAAACATTTTGAATCCTCTTATAATTTAATTTAACAGCTCAACCGCCCTCCTCTTTTCTATATGAAAGTATATCAAAGCTTTTTCTGCCAAAAACACAGCTTTATCAACGGCTTGTTTCAAACCAGGATAGATATTTCCAGGAATAAAGACGGGTACTTCCACTTGAGGAGGAATGCCGATGCCCTCGTATACATTGCCATCTGCTGCCTCCCAAACCTCGTTGGAAATTTCAAGATCCCAACCATTGGGCAAATGCTTTGTCAAAACATTGGAGAGAGCCCCTGCTGTAATACCGCCAACTCGAGTAACATGGGGACAGGCCATCATACAGATAACAAAAGTCTCAGCAGCACTTACGGTTCTTTCGCTCGTCAATAGAAATGTTGGCCCCGTAAACTGAAAATTCCCTTGAGGGCGGATATAAAATTCTTGTTTTTCAGTAAATCCTTTGCCATAAACAGCCTTTTTTGTGAAAGCCAAACGCTTTCTATCAGCAAATCGGTTGGCAATCATAATGGAATTCTCATCGTATCCGCCCATATTGAAGCGGACATCAACCACAACAGCTTCAACGCTCCTGAAATACTCCATTACCTGATCCATCGTCCATTCCAAGACCGCTAGGCTATCCGTTCGCGAAGCCCCGAGCCCTGCGTAATCTCCCATGACAAAAATATTGAGATAACCGATATTGGGTTTGATCTTCCCCCAAACAATGAAGTTATTTGCAGCCATTCGACAATCAACATCTAAAAAATCTTTTTTTATTATGGATCGGAGTTTTTCGAGAGATTTAAAATAGCGAGCCATGGGCTTTTCAGACGCAAATTCTTGTTGTACATGCAAGCTCAATGCGTCGGGTTTTGTGCTGCCAATCCGTCTATCACCTGCCTGTAAAGAGACGTGAGGATCATTAAAAGACTTTATTACAGCCGAAAAAATTTCAAGAAGTTCATCATCCGCGGTTTTAGCCGTCACCTTAGGACGATAGGTTTTATAAATCCCGTCCCAATCTACATTATGGAGTTTGAAGAAGGGATAATTTTCTTTGAATGAATGGTAAAATACTTCAAAGTTATATTCAGGATCCTTCGATTTAGAGGTGCAATCATTTTGACAATGCTCAGGCAGAGTGTTCAGCCTATCATAGGTATAGCGTGTTATCCCTCCTCTCGAGAACAGTGATAGCCGGTTTGCATCATGGATCTCAAGGCGGTCAAATAGGTTCCTAAAATCTCTTAAAGTCCATTTTCTTACTTGCAGGCAGCTTATTTCTGTTATGTCATAGTTGGTGCAGTTGCCCTGGTGGATATGTAAGATTTTTCCATATCCCCTCAAACGCCATACTCCATCGAGTGCGACCGCTTTGTCTTGTTGCGTATGCGCTTGTCTTCCGTTCCAGATTGGCAATGAGAGAAATAACAAAAGAATTATAACGATAAACCTTAGTTTGACTTGGCGTATTTGAAATTTGGATTTTTTCCTTGTGTACATGCAGCCCCTCAGAATCTGAAATTATTTATATTCACACACTTTCTCTCCAGCTCCGAATCTGACATCTACTGGGTCAGCACAGATGTCATTTTCAGGCTCAAGAGCAAATAACCATCTTTTCAGGATCAACGGATTGCAGATTTTTTTAGCTCTTCTATGACCTTGGCATCAACCCAGTAAATATCACCCTGACTGCTGAAAAAAAGATATTTATAATCAGGCGTTAACATAGGTATTCCGAATTTCTCAAAATCAAAAATTTCTCTGAAGGATATTATTTCACCCCAAGAACCATCCGAATTCCTAAAACTGATCAGAAGTGATTTTCCCTTTCCTCCGAAATCATGATCTGTATCAAAAATAATATATTCCTCATCGGGACCAATACAGGGATGCATAAAAGGCCCGCTTAAATGAGGTGCAACAGGTTCCCAGGGACCATACCGGCCATTCAATAATTCTGACTTTGATAAACCGGAATTGTAAATCGTTCCATCCTCCGAAACACAAACAAACATGGCTTCATCGAAAGGCGGCCCCGGATATTCCGGCTCACTCCATCCTTCAGGTGTTTTTTTAACTACCCATACGTTTGTCCCTTTGACTAAAACACCGGAATTATCTATTGGTCTTCTCGTTCCATAATAAAGAAGCTGGCCGTTGGGAGAAATATGAGGCTCAAACTCAAAACAGTCATACGAAAATGGAGCTAATTCAGGTTTTGTAAGCTTATTATTCTCAAACTTTACATAGTATATACGATTATCAAATGTACCGTTCTTCCTCCTGGTAAAAAAGAATTCTCTAAAATCAGGAGAGAATGTCCCGGCAAATTCAATATTATCCTTAGTCGAGATTAATCCCGGAGCAAATATTTCTGGTTTTATTCCTGGAGGTTTCTGACCCAAATAAGGACCTTTGAGAAGAGGAAAATTAGCTTTGTCCTTTTTACTATTCTGAGATAATGCAGGGTATGTAGAAAAAAACAATGTGAGTAACGCAAAGATAATAAAAATTTTGTTTTTATGCATATCTTTTCTTCCTTAATTCAACTCCTTCTGCTCAAGATCATATGTATGTCGTCAAATGATTCGGACACACACTTAAGCGACGATTTTGCTTCTTCATGTT
>JAEORY010000196.1 GCA_016840645.1 Candidatus Borrarchaeota archaeon
TATAATAAAAACTAATATTGAAGTTAAATGAAATTCGGGAACCTGCATAGCTTCATTACTTTCAACTTTTAAACTGTAAAAAGCTACTTTTTCACTCTGGTTATCATCTAATATTAGGTTGAATGAAGCGTTTTGATTTGAAGCGCGCGCGCATATCTTAAAGGTAATGTTAATGAAAAATTACAAATTAGCGCGCACTAAACAAATGATTCTATGATATTCCTTAATATATGATAATCGCATATTGGATTTGCTTATGGTAGGAATACCATATTATAAAAGTCTATAGACTACGATAGTCTTATATTAGTTTACGACACAATCCTAACAGGTGTAGCAGTCCCTAGAATTGGTAGGCCGCTCTGAAAATATTAGCGAAAGTGTGACAAGAATACTTCTGTGTGTTGATCTTTGGACAATCTTTGCTATGGATGGCACAATCATATGAGTCACATTTATGATGTGGGGCCACTTCGCCAAAAAAGGAAAAAATGGACGAAATAATAATCCATATTTTCGATTATTAAAGGAGGTGTATTTTATGGGAAAGTCTAAAATGAATAAAAAGAAAAAAGCGAAAGAAAAACCTGCTTGAATATGAAACGAAACTTATCTGACATGTTACACCTTTTCCTCCTAACAGAGTGGCTTACCAAAAACAATCAAACTGTAAAAAAAATTCCCAAAAATAGATCATATAGATCTAATGATGATCTAGCATCAAAGCTCTAATTCTTGCTGCTGGCGATGGAACAAGAATAAATTGGGTTCAGCCCAAAGCGTTGATTCCTGTCCTTGGAGTACCCCTAATCGAAAGAACGTTCTCAATACTCAAGGAATTTAATATTACTGAGATCACAATCGTTACAGGTTTTAAAGCTGAACAAATTAAGGACACTCTAGGAACTGTCTCTAAATTCGGAGTTCAAATAGATTACATTACTAATATGGAATATGAGACGGGAAATGGCTTATCAATTCTGAAAGCGGAGAAATTAATTAATGATAGATTCCTTTTGTTAATGGGAGATCACCTGATAAGCAAACAAATGATTGAAAAAATCATAAAAAGCAAGGGAGACCTCGTAATCGCAGTCGACTTTCAGCCGAGATATGTTGACACTATCGAAGCGACAAAGGTTCGTATAAAGTACAATTATCTAAAGGAGATTGGCAAAGAACTTACTCAATTTAACGCCATAGGCACATGAGTATTTCTATGCACTGAAAAAATATTTTCCACGATAGGAAAATGCATCACACAAGGCAAAGAAGAATTTTCAGATTGCATTCAAGAATATGCCAAACAAAATAATGTTAATACTTGTGATGTCTAAGCTTCAATTTGGTTTGATATAGACGCTAAAGATGATTGAAGAAAATGTGAAAAAACAATTTTAAAAAGTATTACAAAACACGGAGACGGATTCCTTTCAAAAAATTTGAATAGAAGCATTTCTACAAAAATCTCGAAAAGCCTTGTCAAGACAGGGATAACGCCAAATCAAATAACCTTAATGAGTACCTTTTTGGCCTTGGTCTTAACCATTTTTTTCTCAGTAGGCGATAACATCTATGTTTTGAGTGGCGGAATCGTAGCGCAAACAACATCAATCTTAGATGGATGTGATGGAGAGATAGCTCGTCTAAAAATGCTAGAATCACCTAATGGCTCATGGCTTGACGCATCTCTCCATAGATACGCTGATGCAATGATCATATTTGGGATTAGTTACGGTTATTGGCTAACCCATAAAGACATTTTAATTTGGATCATTAGTTTTTGCACTTTAATTGGTTCGTTTATGATAAGTTATACACAAACAAGATATGTGGAGGCTTTCAAGCAAGATTATAAAAATGAGGGATACTCTTTCGGAATCGGAAGAGATGTAAGACTTTTCATAATTTTTCTAGCTGGCGTAACTAACCAAGCACTTTACTTCTTGATACTATTGGCAATTCTAACAAATCTTAAAGTATTGAATAGATTCATTAAACACAAACAGCGCATGAACATATCGTTGACGAAAGAGAGCAAGATTAAAATCAGTTAACTATGGGCTAACGAGATAAAGATAGATTGGCTTCCTCTTTCCAAACCTTATAGACGGGAATCAATTCACTGTCCACAACGCCTTCTATTGTTCTGAGTTTATTAACTATGAAGTCACGGATCTCGTTATCGGATGATGCTCTGACCTTTGTTAACAAATCCCCTCGGGTATGTACTTCATGTACTTCTAAAACTTCAGGATTCTTAATCATCTCTTTAGATACTTGTTCAATAGAACCAGGAGTTACTGTCACTATAATATACACTAGTGAGTTGTTTCCCATTATTTCTTCATTTAAATCAATTGTAAAACGTTTGATAACACCTGTTTTCTTCAATTTTCTGACTCTTTGATGAATTGTCCCGTCAGTCACGCCGATACTCTCGGCTATTTCAACGTACGGTTTCGATGAATCTTTTTTGAGTATGCGAAGAAGTTCAATGTCTTTTTTATCTAATTTTACCTTCTTTGGAATACGAATAGCCTCCTCACACGTTTTTGTCTTAATCTCTCTGTTTCTATCTTTTCTCTTTAATTTTCACATTTGAATGTTTATTTACTAATTCTTTGATTTTAAGTTCTATTATAATTCGTCTCTTGTCGAAAAGATATGCCTTTTTTTATCAGACGTGCCTTAATTCATATTAAGAGTATTCGTCATATTTATTTAATCATAAAAATATGATAATCCTACTAAATACATATATTTATTAAGATATAAATATTATATAGTAGATATTAATAAGATAATCTTATATGTCGTATAACGTGATGAAAGTAGTGAAGTTAAGAGTAGATGAAAAAGAGGAAACTGATGACGAACTTAGTCTTTTTGATTTAATCTTTCTAAGTGTTAGTGCAGTAATCATTATAGTAATAATATTTTACAGGAGAATTGATAGAAAGAATGTATCTGAATAGATTCTTCATCAAATCAGATAATTTCGCTTGGGATAACAAGGGTGGAAAGAGATGAAAATTTAATGGCTTTATGTCTTCCAGGAGGCACTAGCTATCCAGCTTATCCGCAGGTAACATACCAAACTTATCCACAAGTAACATACCCAAGTTATCCACAAGTAACATACCCAAGTTATCCACAAGTAACATACCCTGCTTATCAACAACCATATCCAATGACCTACTTTGAACTAGGTGTGTACAGAGTACATTACAAGATAGCGAACCTAAATGGTACCCAACAACAATTCAATATGGATCTTCAAGCCTATAATGAAAACGATGCATTTCAAAAAGCGCTTCACTATTTACCATCATTCTCTCAAATAACAAAGATAAGACTCCAAGTCACACATCCGCATCTATAAAATATGCTAAACAAATTGCCATACACTAGAAAGACAACTACATCCATAATACATAAACCCAGAATTGTCCCGAGAAGAAAGATTAAAATTTGTAGTACGTGTAGCGCGCGCGCTTAGTCTTTCTGGATTTTTCTTTATGTGATAAAATGCGACCATATCCGTTATAGATACAACAACACTGACAATAATAACTAACTTTACGAAGAGACTTAGACTTATCATTTTACTCTACCTGCAATCCTTTCCTTAATACCATATTTTCAAAAAAGGGATAAATGAAGTTTCTTTTTGTCAATTAATGGTTATTTTCTTTATCGCTTTCTTACCAATCTGAGTTTATCTTTCAACTGTGAAAGCGATTTTTACATGTGCCTTATAATTTGCAATCTTATTGTCTGCTACATCAGCTTTGAATTTTCGTGTAACATTTTTGATATTTCCAGCATAAAGCCAATTAGAGTGAAATTCAGACTCCATCTCTTTCCAGACGTCATCGATCTGAATTTATCTCAACTAGCTAGGAAACATGTAATATTGTGATGGTTTGTCCCTGATTAAGTTACATTATCATGACTAGTTTTGAATAATTTAGGTTTCTAGCGCGCGCTATTAAGGAGTCCATTTTGAAAGGTAGCACCCTATTACTGAGAAATAATGTATACCCTCTGATTTGCTTAAACGTCAGCGCACGCTAGACTCCTAATATGCGATAGAACACATTTAGAATCTAACCGTATGAATTAATAATTTATTTTACAATGTATTAGTAATTTTATCGTTTCATTTGATATATTTTTTAGTGTATGGAATCTTCCGATGCCGGAAGGATAAACAGAATAGAACATATCATCTTTTTTGTAATTATTTTGTATTACCTTATTATCAGTATATAGGAACATGTATAGAAGTGTAAATTCACCGTCACCAGTCCCGTCAAAGTAACCAAGATGGTTAACTTTCTCCCATACAAGATTTGGATGATCTCTCAATCTGAATTTTCCCAATATTTTTTCGTCCATTCCTGAAGCCGTATCCTTTCCAGGTAACAGTATGATCTCCCAACTTTCTTCAGATAGTAGTTTTTTCCAACCGTATGGTCTCCCCTCATAACCTTCTTTTGACAACATTTCTTCGGTTTCCCCGCGAGACAAAAGCATCTCCCCTGTACGACCCTGTAGTTCACGATGAGATTATTGAATCTCAGGTTTGAAAAACAAGATTATTTTCTTCCTTCCATGTTTTGTAGACTGGGATTAATTCAGTATCTTTTATTCCATTAACTTTTCTTATGAACCGAGTGCCTATTATAATTGCTATCTTGTATGTTAATATAACAACTACCATTGAGAATAATCCTCCTATGATCATCGAAACATAAAGATTGAAAAGATACTAAAGCTAGAAAAAAACGTCTCAAAATCATCTAAAACATATAGTTTAGATATAAACATAGGTTGATGCATATACCCAAATTTTTTATATCTAATTTGAGCATAGTTTTTGGTTGAAGGGGTTTGTTGTAGTTTGAGTGTTGAAGGTGTAGAAAGAAAGAAAGTTTGTGGATATTGTGAAATTGGTGATCATGCTTCGTGTATTGGTAAGAAATGTGAATGTGAATGTCATAAATGACGTGGTTGGATCGTTTTCTTGCTGCTTGTCGTCGTCGTGGTTTGAGTGGTAAGACTTTAGATCTTTATGAGGGTATTCTTTCTAATTTGGATCTTGATCTTTCCAAATGTAGTTTGAATGATGTTAATGGTGTTTTGGATAAGGTTTCTAAACGTTCTAATTCTTATTATCGTTTGAATGTTATTCTTGTTAAGGCTGCTCTGGATTTTCTTGGTAGAAAAAAGATTTCTGAAAAGATTCAGTTACCTAAGGTTAAGGATAGGGCTGACAGGATCCGTGAGAAGTTGCTGGATCCTGGTGAGGTTAAGAAACTTATCGAGAAGGCGCCCACCGATCAGGATCGTTTAGGTTTCTCTTTACTGTATGAGTTAGGCTGCAGGATTGGTGAATTGTATAATGTTAGGATGAAGGATGTACAGTTTGACAAGTATGGAGCGATTATTTGGTTGACTGGTAAGAGTGGTACTAGGTCGAGGCGTGTTTATTCTAGTGTTCCAGATCTTAAAACTCATATTAACAGTCATCCGGAGAAGGATAAGCCTGAAGCTAAACTGTTTCGTTATGGTAGGAAAGGATCCTCGAAAGCTCATGAGCGGACTATGGCTAACCGTTATCGTAGGATAGGTAAGGATATTCTTGGACGGAACATTCATCCTCACATGTTCCGTCATACGAAGGCTACTGAGGATAGTAAACTGTTTACTGATAGGGAGATGATGATTTTGTTTGGTTGGAAACGTCCGGATATGGTTTCAACTTATAGTCATTTATCGTTGCGTGATGTTGAGGAGAAGGATCTTGTGCTTCATGGAATGAAAAGTAAAGAGGAAATTTTGAAACCTCTAGTTCAAGTCCGGAAATGTGTTAAGTGTGGTGTTGATAACGCTCCGGTTAGCATGTTCTGTCATAAATGTGGAGCCTCGTTAAGTCTGTTAACATTTTCACCTGAAGAATTGAAAGAACATATAATGAAGTATGTACGTGAAGCAAAATAGGATCCGCTGCAGCCATTCAAAAGATTCATTATCGTTTTCTAGATTTCCTATTTTTTTATTTTTCTTGTCATAATCTTTCTATTATTTGCCATCAAAGAAAAAGCACTTGGAGAAGCAATTTTAATAATAATTATTATTTTTACAATTGCGTATTACTATGTGCATAAACATATGTAGTGCGTGCCATGAGAGGTGAGTCTTGCTAGCTAACTAACACTCGCTTATCTCTGTTCTTGATATGGATCCGTTGTAGGTTCCAAATTTAAACCAAAGTTTATTATAAAACTTAACAGTGTCATATGCCCATCAGTGTCTGAAAAATTTCCTCGATCAAGACCTCCAAAGATTAATGTCTTCTTTTTTTTCTGGTCTCAGACACTGACTTTTTCTTTCTTTCTAGTATCTTCTACGTTTCTGGTAACAGTCACGACAGTAAACAGGACGGTCGCCTGAAGGTTCGAAAGGTACTTCAGCATCTTTACCACATTCGGAACATTTGATCTTAAACATCTTTCTTTCACTCATACTATTTCACCTCACACACTTTTAGAAAAAAAGGGATCCTGAAAAAGGATTCATATCATTGGTTAATATTGGTTGCTTCCACGTCTAGAACATGACTGTTGAGCTACAGGATCTATGTTTCCAGTCAGTATGCTTAACGCTAACTTTGCTGAAAAAAATTAGGAGATTTAATTTAGTGTTTACGTTTCTTGATGTATACTGCTGATGCAACCGCGACTATTCCAGCCAGTACCAAGTAGGGTGCAATTACAGTAAGCTTGTTTACTTCAGCGGCTACTCCACCGACAGGTGCAGGAGGAATCCGTTGACCTAAGACTGTTTGAGCTGATCCAAGTATCCCTGTTATTGTGGATAGGGTCGAAATCATGAGACTTTTAAATCTTGACATAATTCATCGAGCCTAGAGTTGAAATGTTTTCATATAAAAGAATTTGGAGAGTCGAATAGGAAAGCGTGACTTCAATGACCGGATCCCTATTTCTTTTTGAATTGTTCTAGGGTTAATTTTTTGTCTCCAGGTTTGAAACTGATATTAATTTTTGTAGCTGATTCCCCAATTTTAAGAGGGAAAGCTGTATCCTCCACTAGTCTTGTCGGTACATAAATGAAGTATTTCCCATCGGTTCTTCTGAATATGCTTCT
>JAEORY010000197.1 GCA_016840645.1 Candidatus Borrarchaeota archaeon
ATCAGCAGGCGTGTAAATTAACTTAATTGGAATGCTCGAAGAATTTGTTTTTTCAAATATATTTTTTGGGATGTCTTCTTGCCATTCTTTTTTTTCCTTCTTAATCCGTTCAATAAAACTAGAGTCAAACATTTTAATCAACCCTTTCCCTAACGATAATTCATTTTTCACTTAATAATAATTTTGTGCGGTTGGCTAAATAATTCAGCCTATTTTTCTTAAAAGATAACTAGATGCTTTCTTATATATTACTCCCAGGTCAGAAACATTCAAGAAATCAGCGATTATCAAATACCAAATAAGGGAAATGTTAACAACGCATAAAAATACAATTAAAATCGTTAATTTTCGAGTGCTTACACCTCCCATAAATTTACATAACAGTAGAATCACACAAAACGGTAATATGAGCACAAAATATCGATTTAATTCGCGGGGTCCTGGTCCAGTTACTAATTGAACAAATATGAAGAAGACTAGAATAAGGAGATTTAATCGATCAATATGCTTGTTCTTAATGTAATAATAAAGATATGAGATTATCACGGCAATAGATACTAACTGTGAGATGTAAACTATTGCTAAATACAAATCCGTAGTTAGATTAGCCCAATAGGTGATTACCCAACTGAATGGATAAAATGAATGCTCTCCATAAGCTTCTAATGCATGGAAATATAGAAAGAAATCACCTGTTCTAATATAGAAAAACAAAAATTGTAATAACACGAATAGTGTCGGTACAAAGAACTGAAGGTAACGAATGTCTTTGTAGGCATATAGGAATAATATACTAACGAATACCCACCCATAGAAGTGAGTTAATGCGGACAAAATAGCAAAAATTAGTGAGAAATGTATTTTATCTTCAAACATAAAATAGATGGTAAGTGAAACGAGCATCAGTAAGAGTCCAAAGGCTTGAGTCCATTTTAGATAGGATACCGGGAATAAAAGATTAGAAAAGATATAAAGTGCGAAGAAGTTTTCTGGCTTGTTAATTCCCCATCCTTCCATCCGCTTATCTAACAGATGAAAAATAATTGCAAACCCTACTGAATAGCCTGTGATTTCTATCATTAACCAAGTGAGATACGGACTGATAAAGAAATTCAATGAGAAAACCTGTATTAAAAATGGCATAAAAATGAATTGCCGAGCCTCCTTTAGTGGTAAACCTACATACCACGTCATTGCAATATCCGCATAATGGTCGAGCATGGAAAAACTCTCATCATAAACAATTGAAGCGATCACATATATTGGGAGTTTGATAATCAATCTTAAAAAGAAATTGAATAGAAACACGAGAACATATTTTTTTCTGATGAATTGGATGAAATTCTCTAACAGCTGATTTCTATCAATTGTAAAACTCATCTTGTTCACATTAACAGCAATTGACTTAAGATTAGATTTTGACTACTTGATAATCCTTTAAAAAATTAGTTATGTCAGAATACAAAGAACAAACTAAACTCAAGCACGCAACAGTTTACGTACTTTAATAAAAGGTAAATGCAATTCCTCAAGGATCTGGAGAAGCGTTTCTCTATGATGACTTCTCATACCTTTCCAATCCAATACACATAGTTCAACTTTTTCAAATGATCGATCGATTGCTTTCTTAATCATGCTTTCGCTAATAGTGTCTAAAACATACTTTGGCGCTATGTGAGATATAGAATAATCTGTTTTCAAAAGTAGATGATTAAATTCCGGTGCATAATGCCCGCCTCCGATGCCAATAACTGCTTTATATCTTTTATTCGTAGAAGCAACCCGCATTGTCGCATGAACTACTGCTTCTACTGCTTTTTTATCACTCCATTGATCTGGAGTGCTTCCGACTTCTATAAAAACAAGTGGGGCGTTTAAATTAGTAGGACCATGATGACTAACTTCTAAAGATACATTATATTGTTCTAGATCTAATTGTTTTTTCTGATTATGAAGCTCAAGTAATGCTTCTTTAATCGCAAAGGCGGGTGCTATACCAAGTTCATTAGGAAGACCACCAAATTTAGCTTCCATAGTCCAATTACCGGTAGAATGAGTTAAAAGTGCAGGTATTTTAGCTACAGATTCATGTTTACTGGCGAAAATAAACAAATCTGTAGTAAATTCGTTCAGATGGTCAGCGTCAATGATTTTCCTGTTCGTTATTAAGAGTTTTATCACTTTATCTTGAGTTTGGTATTCGTATATTGGATTATTCTCAAAAAATTTTCCAGTTTTGTCAAAAGTATAATGTTCAATGAACTGCTCATGAAGTGTTCTACCAGCGATTGAGGCAGAAGAAGTTACAATAATTGTCATATAAGCACCTTGTTTATTATCTTTCAAAATTGTTTTATTGCTAAAAGCAAGGTTTTTTAAGTAATTTTGTCGCCTATTAAATACAAATAATATTTAATATGAATAAATATTAGGGTGAATTTTGGAGGTCATTAATTGGTTAGATTGATTTTCTTCGGTGCTATGGCGTCTGGGATAGGAGGCGCTGTATTAGTCTTTAGCCTTTGGCTTTCGAGCTTAACTGTATACTACGTCACATTTGTATTTCTAGCGATCGTCTTGTTCGTAGCAATCATCAATACCTTCTTCAAGGAGAAAGGAAGAGTAGGCTACGTGCACCCTGACGATTTGCTATTTGGAAACATTTTTGCCTTTCTATTCGTAATTGCAGCAATCTTAGGTGCGGGGTACTTCTACAGTCAAGGACAACTGCCTGTCTGGCCTGGAACTAGTCAAGCAGAGATGACACAAGCGATGTTCAACTATGCGACAGTAATTTTTGTGGCATTTGTATTTCTGTGGGGATTAAGCCAACTCGGGTTCATTGTAGATGTTTTACAAGGCAAGGGGCGAGAAGTTTCTAAAGAAACAACTGCTAGATTTATCTTGTTCTCGTTGATTTTAGGTGTGTTCTTAAGCTTGATACTCGCTGGCTTCAACAGTTTGTACATAGCTGCCGGCTTTAATACGTCGGCGTGGGTATTAGGAGCCATTTCAGCTGGGCTACTCATACTCCTAGGCGTTGTACTTCGCGGTCGATATGAAGAAGTGCCGAGTTAGACGTGCGCCCTGCAAGGGGTGCTCACGAATTCTTTTTTTCTTTCTATTTTATTTTTATGGATAAAGTTAAATCTATCATTGCTGAATTACTGTTCTTTGTCCACTCACACATAGAATAGACCCTAATAGGGTTTAGATTTGTCCGTGAACTATTTCACCCTGACGGGTGAAGCTTCCTGCGAGTCCTCCCAACCCGTGCGGGAAACTCTCGTTTTACGTTCGGCTGTGTGTCGCAGATCATCCCCTCTTGAGGATGGCCCGTCCACTTGGCATTTTGTGATAGGGACCTTCAATTCCAGCATCACACCATAGGGATTCGTCAAATGCTATTGTCCTTTTACCTTCGCGGCTAACCGCGCTGGTTAGCAACTGTACAAATCCTCGCTTACAGGGCTGCCTCGTCTGTCATCCTATCGGGAGTCTTATATCCCTGTTTTACTCCCGATATTCATCATACCTCTCCTGTGCAAAAAACTATATAAAGCTAGCGGGCTTTCATCCCCCAGCTGTCGGAAGGGGACTTCCCGTCGATATGTTAAATTGAAAAGTTAAAATAAATTAGTGTTTGCATTGGTTATTGAGTTTTAGTTTATTTCATAAGAGATTTTTAAGACTATGTGAAAAGCTTTATTTGAGATCATGAGTGGTTTTTCATGATTTAATCGGTATTTGTACAGCTCTTTAATGTGGTAAAAAATGTCACTATTTTTAGGTTACGAAGTAGATAAGGATGGAAATCCTACAGACAAGCGTTTGGAAATCCCTGCCAAAATTTTAGTTAGACATATGGCAGCTTTTGGATCAACAGGGTCTGGTAAGACCGTTTTAGCAAAAATTATTATCGAAGAAGCAGCTATAGAAGGAATTCCAATAATCGCCTTGGATCCTCAAGGAGATATTGCCTCGCTGATTAAGCTTGCCGATCCAAAAGTCATAGAAGAACATGGACTTCCATTAAAAATGCTCAGAGAATATAAAGACAAAGTTTATGTAAAAATATTTACTCCTGCTTCAACAAAGGGCCTTCCAATCTGTATAGATCCCATAGTATTTCCTGATGCAAAGGCAGAACATGAAGATGCTATCAGGTTACTTGATAATAGCAGCAGGACACTGGTAAGGGTTCTAATAAAGGTAACTGGGCTACCGAGCAGTTATGAATCAAAAGCATTTGCGGTGATTTATGAACTGATGAAAAACTATTGGCAAAAAGAAAAAGAGATAAAAGATTTGAAACATTTAGCAGATATTCTTGTAGAAGATCCATTAAACTCAGTCGACTATGGAAAATATCTGAAAGATGCAGAAAGAGAACGACTGAGTCAATCCATTAGAAGTTTAACAATTGGGACATCAGAATTGCTTTTTGAATTAGGAGAAAGACTAGATATCACGAAGCTGATAAAGAAAGAAAAAGGGCGTACACCTATCAATGTCTTCTTTCTAAAAACCCTCACAACAGATGAAGAAAGACATTTTTTCATTTCGATATTAGTGAACCGCTTATATGATTGGATGATTAACCAAGGTTCCTCCAAAAAACCACGATTGATTTTCTTTATTGATGAGATTGCTCCTTTCTGTCCTTCAGGAACAGTGAAACCTGGTCCAAAAGAAGGCTTGAAACTCATCTTTCGTCAGGCACGCAAATATGGAGTTATCTGCATTATTGCAACCCAGAGTCCTAAGGACGTTGATTACAAGGCTTTTGAGCAGATGAACACTTATGCGATAGGAAGAATTACCGCCCGTCAATCTCGTGAGGCCATTGAGCACATTGTGACAGCAGGTGCTGGCGAAACCCGAGCAGCAAAAATCATCAATAAACTACCGCGGCTTGAAGCTGGCAACTTTGTTCTTGTGTCACCAGACTTGAAAAAGGATATCCAATTTTTTAAAACACGCTGGTTACTTACAGAACATGAAACACTAACCGAAAATGATGTAAGAAAACTGAAAGAAGCACTTATCTCAGCAGGAATTATCGAAGTGACAACTCCCGAAGTCACTAAAGTCCCCGAAGTGAAACCTGAAGAAGTTCAACCACCAACCGAAGCAATCGACACAAAAATAGAGATTGAAAAACCAGCTACTATGAAACCAAAAGAAAAAATTAAGGATAAAGAGATAAGTAAAAAAGAGGACATTTTGGAGGAATTACCAACACCAAAAATGAGTGAGGAAGAATTAGAAACTGCACTAAAGCGCCCACGTATCGTTGGAGTTAAAACACCCTCGTCAAATGAAGATGTCATCGCCGCATTAGCAGCACGTTTAGAAGAGTTAGGACACACTGAATTTGGATTGGAATTCCTTAGAGATTTGGTAAAAAAAGGACAGCTAAAATACCCAGTTGCTCGTGAGTGGTATTACATAGAGGTGAATACCGCCCTTAAAACGGGTTTAGCCCACTTGGAGGGCGAGAAACTTGTCTATGATTTCGAAAAACTTCTTAAAAACGTTATGGACGAAATAGATGTGTCTGAATTAAACGTTGACGAACATCGCGTTCGCAAAAAATTCGAGAAAATAATAAAGAGCGCTAAACGAGCTAATTTTATAGAATACATTCTTTTGGGTCGTCCATTTCTGAAATACTGATGTCTATCACTTTTATCGTCCATGTACCTGTCATACATTCCCGTCAAAGAATTCTACCTGAAACACAAAAGCCTCAGTTATACGGCCACTTTTCCATCCGGGTCGTATGTTTTGAACACGATCTTCTGGACATTGTCATAAACTCATCGACGATTTTTTGAAGTTCTTTTAATTCCAATGTTCTGACCTCAAGAGTAGATTGTATGAAATGGTTTTCTTAGTCCCCACTTTTCAAATATTTAGGTTATCAATTTTGCTTTTCTGCAACTAGAGTGTAGTGTATGAAGACGAAGGAAACATAAATGAGGCGTGCGGTGCTCTATCTACTGAATCATTTACATATGTGATTAAAACCGCAATACGCGAGGAAGTGCGGGATGTCCATGAGAATTGAGTTACCCATAGATTCAAACGCTTAGATAACTAAGAAAATTAATATATATGTGGACATGCATAATAGTATTTGGATATAATATTCGGAACAGAGGCGAATTAGTTAATAAAACATAACAAAAGGAAAGGCATACCCGTTGTACTCCTTATTTCTTTGTTTTTCGCATCTACATACATCTTTGTTTTCAGTACATCCGAAGTACATGGTGCAGAATTACGCATTGTGAAGTCCTTTGATTTTCCACCTGAAGGGGTCCTAACACCTTATGGTCGGCCACAGGGATTAGCGTGGGATGGACGATATCTCTGGCACTCCACTTCCGATGATTCTTTTAAAGCATATGGGAATAAGATTTTCAAATTGGATGCAAACGGTTGTAATATAGTCGACGAAATTCAAGCTCCAAGCAGTGCAGCAGGATTATCATGGGATGGTGAATACCTCTGGTGCGCCAGCTCGTCACTCAATAGAATTTACAAACTCAATTCATCCACTGGTAGGATAGTCGATTCTATTGATTCTCCAGGAAATACACCAAGGGGCTTGGAATTTGATGGTGAATACTTGTGGAACGCCGATATCGATGATGCTAAAATTTACAAACTCAATCCATCTACTGGTGAGGTAGTCGACTCTTTCGATTCTCCAGGAGATTCACCTACAGGATTGGCTTTTAATGGTGAATACTTGTGGAACGCCGATTTCGATGATGCTAAGATTTACAAACTCAATCCATCTACTGGTGAGGTAGTCGACTCTTTCGATTCTCCAGGAAATACACCAAGGGGCTTGGCATGGGATGGTCGATACCTGTGGAACGTTGATGGAACAACACTAGAAACAAGGTATGGTGCTAAAATTTACCAACTTGATGTATCACCCTCCCCAGAGATACCCTTCTGCCTGGGTTCACTAGCAATAAGCATTTTCATACCAGTCACCTTGATTGCCGTCAGGATACTGAAAAGACACAGGTGAAAAACTGAAAAACTGAAAAACTGAAAAACTGAAAAACTGAAAAACTGAAAAACTGAAAAACTGAAAAACTGAAAAACTGAAAAACTGAAAAACTGAAAAACT
>JAEORY010000198.1 GCA_016840645.1 Candidatus Borrarchaeota archaeon
AATAAACATGATCGATACACGAAAACAGCTCAAAGATAACTTGTTGGCTGGCAGGTTTGGTATTAAATATTTGTTTTCTTAATTCATCATCCCCATCTATATACCCAGAAAACTGTTTTGTATTTAAATTTTTCTTTTTCCTAGCCACCAACATATCCTTTATGTAGATTAAGTAACAAAAGCAAACTCTAGTATAAGGTGTGTTATAAATGTATATATCACCAAAAGCAGCATTAGCACTAACCCCACGAGCTGTACAGCAACGTTCTTCTGATGGTAAAATAGTTATTCTATTAGATCAAATGGAAAAGCCTACGGCAAGAAGTAAATGTCGTTCGATCTATTTAAGAGTAAAATTAGGTAATGATGAATCATCTCACTTATACCATTCTAGCCAAATTCGTGTGTATGGGCGACCTGGGGTATATGGTAAAGATTCTAAACAATACTTACTACATCCAAGCTCTAGATTGTGGCTGCATTGTCGATGCCCGTACTTTTTATACTATTGCGAACAAGCACTAGCTCGGATCAAAGCTACCTCTATCTATGACTGTCGTCCAGAGCTTAGAGTCAAAGATCCAAGACGACAACGTAATCCTAATTTAGTTCCCTATGTTTGTAAGCACCTTTACGCAGCACTTTTAGCGTTGATGAAAGCTGAGTCTGGAAAAACGTCATACAAAGAATTTACTAACCCCAAAAATCCATACGATGGAGATTACGACGACAAAATGCCACCATCTTATGTTAGGTAGATATGAAAGGATTTGTGATGGAACTCTGTTGTAGTTTCTGCGGGAGATCTCAAAAAGAAATTAAAAAACTCATATCCGGTCCTAATGTTTTTGTTTGTGAAGAATGTGTAGCACTGATGGTGGACGTATTACGAGAAGAGATCGATCCAAATTTTATGGTGAAAAATGTAAACTTGGAGGCAGAAATTGACGGTAATCTCTATGAATTAGCGTACTTAATAAACAACAAGAAATTAGCTTGGGTATCTACTTACAAAACCCACGATTGAACATCCTTTCAAATTTTATACCAGATAGCATACTAAAATTATTATAATAATTAAAATTGTTGCATGTCATTTAAAAATAAGCTATTGCACAAATTGTATATATAATATTATATACTTTATATAACTATAAAGAAGGATTACAAGTGAGCGCTACTTTCAAAGAGCTTGGCACTGTTAAAGTGGTAACAGATCATGACTGTGGGAACTATTTTATTGGGGAAGCTGATGGAGGATTTAATCCTGATCTTCTAACAGAACATCTCTTACAGCACGGTGATCGTGGGTATAAAGAACTAGCTGCTCATTTATCGTACATGCAATTTCAACTTGTAGAAAGCTGGCGGAAAGTTACTCAGTCTAAAGCACCTAAAGCACAATGTGAAAGAATTAAAATATGAAGATCAAATCTTTTATAGATAAACTATATTTAGACACAGAGATGAGTAAAGCCATGAAATTTATTTTAATTCTATTTACAATAATACAAATTGCAGTGACGGGAATCTTAACGTTTACAGTCTTTGAATTGAAAAATAAAATTGAAGCACAAGCCACAAGTAAACCCGACGACAAAGTAGGAGCTTTCGCTACAGAACCAGCCACAAAAGAAATTGACGAAGATTACGACAAGGATAAGGAAGAGTCTGCTTTTTTCCGATTCATCAATAAAGACACAATTATTATTTGGAAATAATTCTCCGTTTACGTCCGTCTGGAGTATATTTTCCATTTTTTATATCTGCTTTATACTTGAAAATAACTGAAACAATAAAAACTATCATAGCTAACACAACTAGCAGATAACCACCTGCCCATATTTTAATATCCATTTATTTACCCCATGTCGCTAAAGTGCTTTGATGAGACGAAGGTGTGCAAGTTCTCCACGCAGTTTTCCAAACAAAAAGTTTACACAAAACCCAACAATTATAAGGACACCAACACGAAGAAGATTTATCTTTAAATTCTGGATAGTCGTTCTTGTCGTATGGCCAGATAGGACATTTGTTCTTAATAGGACACTCAGGATTCGGTCCAGGATTTTGGCCTGGAAAATCGGGGTTAGGTATTGGATTTGGATTTGGATTTGTGGGATCTGTAGGATCTGTGGGATCTGTGGGATCTGGAGTAGGTATAGGATTGGGATCTGTGGGATCTGTCGGATCTGTCGGATCTGTGGGATCTGTGGGATCTGTCGGATCTGTGGGATCTGTCGGATCTGTGGGATCTGGAGTAGGGATGGGGTTCGGGGGAGGTACATTCTCCGTAGGATTCCTTTTTTTAACGAACTCGTATCTTGCTGATTTACAACTAAGAAAAGCCACAGAAAAAGCCAGCACAAAAATAATCAACTTCATTAACAAATCCTCATCAACTGAAACAGCAACAACAGCGCAGCAACAAGTGCCACCTACCCTATTGCATAAAACATGCCAGAAAAACAATCGAATCGAGTTACTGTGAAGGTTCTAATATGTTTAAAAAAATTAGTATTTTAATACTCCTTTTCCTGTTGTCTTTTTTGTATTCCGATATCTTACTTTCTTTACACTTGTTTACGCCTTGCCCATATTTTTGACAAAGCACCAGCAACAACATCCCAATATAACTATAAATAGTCCCTGGTCTATTTTTTGCATGGTAAGGCGAGAATGGAGATTGGTATGCAGTTAAAATACATCGAAAAATTAATAGATAAGCTAACTGACCGATATTGCCAATATATTTATACAAGAAACCATATGATCCGAACAAAACAAACGCAGAATAAAGACTACGCTCAACTTATCGGACGAATAAATGAGCTTAACCGAACTATTGAAGTTTTGATCGCTACTAAAAAGCTTGAAGTCTCGCACTTACAGAACCAATGGCCAGAACGACGACGACAAGAACGTCGCCAATCATCTTAAATTTTCTCTCCCAAAAATCATTAACTTGTAAATAGAATATAAAAGGAGATTTAAATGAAAGGATTCTTATGCCTAGTGGCCGTAAATATACTCCTCCCGTCACGCTTGACAATTCTACGTTGCGTAGTCTTCTTGTCGAGTACTCAAAGGGAGAGATAAAAACTACTAACAAGGGATTCCTTGTATGCTGCCCTTGGCACGAGGATCAAAACCCATCGTGCGTCGTATTTTTTAAAACTGGAAATTTCCATTGCTTTCTTTGTCATGGCGATCAACCTAAAGGCCACCGTGGCGCATCGGCCTATAAAGGCTTTATTAAACTGGGTATGCCGAAAGAACGCGCACAAGCTATTTTTCTTTCTGGAAAAGCCGATACACATATTGATCCTAATCTAACTCCGAGCTTGGACTCCTTTGACGTAACCATTCCTAAACTAGCTAAAAAACCTAACCAACGAACGAATCAAGTCCTTGAGAGAAAGCCATGGCCAAAGTTTTGGGGATTTCGAGAGCTTTTAGATACAACTATGACAGCGCCTTGGTTCCTAGAACGATTCGAACCTATGTGGGTATTATTAAAACGCGAACGTCATCCTAGAATTGCTTTGGCTATCGGAGGTGCTGAATCTACTAAGAACACCAAAGCCAAAGGTTACCTGCGGCAAGAAGTCTATCTTCGTTTAAATTCTGCAGTAAGAAATAAAGCCGTCAATACTTATGGTTTAAATCTCGATCCCGAAGTGAAAAATCCAATTCATGCAACGTTGTTTGGTCTGGTTAACAATCAACTTAGTAAAGATTGCCGTGGACTTATCTTAGTGGAAGGTCCATATGATGGATTACATCTTTTACAACATATCCATGGTCCTGAAATCGGAGGGGGTTTCGATGTAGTATCTTTATTGGGAACACCGCAATTTGATAATTGTTTAAATCAATTGTATTTAGATATTATCCCCGAACTAGTTCAACGAAATATTCCAATAATCCTAGCCTTCGATAATGATAAAGCTGGATATAAATTGACTAAAGCAGCAGCCGAAGCCTTTCAAACTAAATGTTATTTACCGGAGGGACTTCTTAAAATTTTACCATACCCACGGAAAATAAAAGATCCTGGATTGTTGTCTTTAGCTACGTTTATTATGTGTTTGGAGCAATTAGGATTCGATCTCCAAAACAAGATGTTAATAGAATAATAGAACGGAGGAAATTAACCATGTCTATCACAAATGAAATGATAAATTCTTTTGAAAAAGAGAAATTGCGTTTAGCAGTTGAAATGCTTAGAGAATGTGACAGGTGGGCTGTTCAAGCGTTAACTGCTTATGTCCATAAACTTAACCCTTTCGACACGCAATTAAATTCAGACAATGTTTTAGATCACCAAGAAAAAATTAGAAACGTAATTAGACAAATATCAGGTGGACAGGATATTTAGAGGAAAGCTATGCCATACTATATTATCAAGAACAAAGAAATTCTAAACTTATTCGAGACATTTAAATCAGAAACTCGTGCTGCTCATAAACAGGCAAAACAAATTATAAAAGAGTTGGGTGGGATCGATGGCCGCATTAGTACTCGCGGCACACTTGAGGGTATAAAATTTAAACAAAAACCTGACGGAAAACTATGGCGTATGTATGGTAGTAAACTAGGTCACACATCAAACTACTATGTACCTAAAAGAAACTCTAATGCTGGGAAGGCTTTGTATGCTAAATATAAATCCATCCCTATCATTAGTAAAAATGAATTATATAAAGCATGTGGATTTAAGGATGCTATCTTTATTGGTAACATAATGCACTTCGGACCTGCTCTACAGGTAGGGAAAAATAAAGAATTGATCATGATCGTTGATGCTGACGTTTTACTGAATAAAAATTACGAGCTACCCAAAGATGTCAAAGAGATCACATTCGAGAAATACCAAAAATTAAGAGGAGACGATCAATAGAAACCTACATGCCTTTAATTTATTATGGCGCAGGATTTTTGAGTGGGATCTTGGCGATGGTTCTTTTGGATATGCGAGTCGCATACAAAAAGAAAAAACCAGAACCATGGATTCAAATTGATTCGTTAAAATTCTATGCGGATAATGAGATTGAATGGGATGATCGAAGTATAACAGCATATGAGATAGCTAACTCCATAAGCAAAGCATTTGTTAATAAAGCAAGTGAGTTAAACTTTGAAGTTCAACCTGGAAGGTATTCAGTCCGAGTATTCGTAGAAGCGATTTTTACAAAGAGAGAAAAAGGATGAAATTTTTAAATCTATCAGTCGAAAGAGATTGTACAACTTTTAGTTGTGAGTTTAACCAAAATACCATGCTAACTTTTACACTGTATTATAACGAAAAAGATAGCCAACTCGAAGTCTTCGCAAAAGAAGAAGAAGGTGGGTTTGGAGATCTAATATTTCGTAAGAAATACAAGTATGTACCTAGTTTAGAAATGATTGTAGCTGATGTTCAAAACGCTATAACGACCGAAGGGAAAAAGTATTGGACTACTGTTGGAAAAATAGAAGGTCTGACATCTGCGATTAATCAGATCAATCGAAATGCCATACGAAATCCAATACATTCCGATCATCTAAGTATTCTCAGAGCAGAACTAGCAGAAGAGCGGAGAAATTTAATCAAAGAGGTAAAAAGGAAATGATGCTAACAGCCGAAGCAGCTAAATTTAAATTCTCAAATGGACAAGTTAATTATGTCGTACATTGCCCACACTGCGGAGAAGAATCTTTTCAATACTGCGGATTGGATCTCGTTCCTAAAAAGGAGGAATGTGGAACATGTGATGAGACGTTTAAAGTTATACCCGAAGAAGACGAAGACGATGATGAATAACTAATCAAGGAGTTTGTTATGAAATTAGATACCAACTATTTAAATGCACTTAATTATACAGAAATGTCCCTTAAAGACATCGAGATAGAAATCACCCCTGTAAGTGAAACAGATGATGCAGATGAGGATACCCGAAACTGCGGCCTTGGGATTAAAGGGTACAAGCCCTTAACAGAAAAAGCGTTGAAACAATTATGCTCTTATTTAAAAATACCTTATCCTTTTACTAAACAACTTCGCGCTCAAGGTAAAGCACATGTTCTAAGTTATATCCAGCGTCAACTCTCACAAGCAACACAAGCTTCCGTTGTTCTCGTCAGCGGTGAGACAACAATCTTAAGCGTAACCGAAGAAGAGAATCTTCATTATAGAGGTACAGAAGCAATCTCATTAGATAGGAATTTAACTGGTATCGTCAGCGCACTAGATTCGGTTTTGGAAATTACAGATACCATTTGGGACAACGGAACAGTAAGCTATAATATCTTTTATAAAGAGCCCGAAGATGTCAAAGATACTCAATACAAATGGGGATTTATTTTATCCCACTCAGTATTAGGGGATTTCGAGCCGAACATTGGGGTAATTGTTCATTCTATGGAAGATGCCAGCCGAGTAATACTTCCTCCTAAGCTTTACGCATTCCCATTAACTTTCGAACCAGAGTTCTCGGAAAGATGGAATCACATTGCTGCTTTTATTCAAAACCCACCAGAGCCAAGCTGGTTATCATTTACGTCTAAGCTCACTCGTGCAAAACAAACCACTGCATCCTACAAGGAAGTTAAAGACACCCGAAGAATTCTCAGCAAACTCAGAATAGACAAAGAAGATAATGAATTTATGCCTCGGATAGATAAAGTCTTACAGTGGAAAAGAATCAAAGAGGAATACAATGTCAAAGACTTACCTGAACCGCCAAATAAACTTTGGTATACTAGAGCTACAACACCGCTCTCATGCCTAGAGTTAGTAAGTCTTATGATGCGAGAGGGAACTTATGCAGCAAATTCTGTGCCTTATGAATTAAGGAAAACCGTACAACTCCAAGCGGGTGCCTTGTTAATAGGGATCTCTGATTTAAGTACAGTCCAAACACCTCCCCATATTGATTGGTAGTCTTGAGATTAAATCAAAAGACCACCAATTTTAAGTAAGGAGAGTACCATGTACGAAGTATTTGTATCTTACACCGAAAGAGGCGAAGACACTTTTTTATGTGAGTCTAAACCAAGTATTAATGTAAAAGGAGGATTAGTCTTTTTAGACGGTGGGAAAGGGCAGAAGTTAGCAATTGCGATCGACACACTTGTATAT
>JAEORY010000199.1 GCA_016840645.1 Candidatus Borrarchaeota archaeon
CATATTGGCATACTTACCTGTTGTCTGAAGTCCATACTCTTCTTTCGCTACATCTTCTGCAATATCACTTAATTCCTGAGTTTGAGTTTCACGCTGAGTAACAACAATAGAGTCTTTAACAATTCTCGCATCATACTCAAATTCAAATTGATACCACATATAAACAGGATTAATATCAAGTAATCGTCCACCACGATATGAAATCATGCTTTCTGCTTCCGGCATTGTCCATCCCAAAAGAGCTTTAAAAATATCATTACGATCATTGTGTAATTGATCATAAGCAATTATACCTGATTTATTATTCTGTCTCCGGTCTGTTCTGGATACACAAACTACTCCAAACCTTTCAGTGATTGTTTGTTTTATCTCATTATCATTAGTATTTTCCGCAGCATTCTCGATTAAAGGTATAACAAAAAGTGAATCCTGTTTTAAATTATATTTCTGTGCATTCGCAAATTCGGCAGCACCTCCGACATAATTATTAAACCTTGTATCAGCCAGCATTAATTTTAAAACAATAGCACCTACTCTCATAAAACCCTCATTTTTATATTTCTTATTACCTTACCTAATATATCAATCTTTTCAAGCTCCGGGTTCCATACAGGTCTAGGTGCCATTTTACTTGTACCAGACTCAAGATATGTTACATACTTTGCACCTCTTGAGACAACAGCTGCACCGTCATTTCTGCGATTAACACCAATGCCCTTAACAAGATTTCCTGTATCAATAGCAGGCGGGTGTCCCGGCATAGATGGATGATGTAACTTTCCACCACGTCGATAAGACCGCGATACCATCCGTGTTGTATTTCTCATTGCTCCGATCACATCATTCCTATAATCAATTGCTATTTCCAATAACTCTTGCTTTATCGCATTAGTACTTCTTTTAGGAAATGTACGCATGAACTTTTTAAATTCTCTGTCGTCAATTCTTATATTAATCATCTGAATTTCGCTCCGGTTCCTTGCTCTTCAACTTCAATACATTTTAGCCTTACAAATTCCTTATACTCTTCGTCTCTAAGCACCTCAACAATTTGGAATAATCTTCCTTGATAAGTATTTACACCTTCGACTAAAACAAATTGATCAGCCTTAACAGGATTGAGATCGATAATAGCATCGAAGTCAGTGCTGAATGCAATATTAAATTCACGTCCCATACCCTGAGAAGCAGGTCCTGGGAAATTCTCATCAAACCCAGCTGCGAATGTACTTGAATATTTACTTGTTACTGATGCCCACCTGACAATAAAATCATGTGTAGCAACAGCTCCAATATTTTGACGGAAAACGGCTTGGACGTAAGTTGTCCCGGTGACAGATCTTAATTCAATATCAGCCCACAATCGGATAAGTCTGGTATATACTTTATCGAAACCAAACTTTCCCGGCTCCTGCTCTTCTCTCAGGATTTGAATGCGATTTTTTAACTTGTGGGCTAATCTTTTCATTAAGCATTAAATATGATATAAGGTGATAAAATTCTCGCCACTATATCCGGCGGGTCTGGATTTGGGTTTCTGTTTTCATATATTTCAGTAGCCCATAGCTTTATTGCCTCTCTGATGGCCTGTGGAACTTCTGTAGCAGTTGTCCCGTAACCAGCATAGTAAGTAATCTTAATTCCGGCAGAAAGCCTGTCTGTGTTCGTAGGGACTTCCGTATTATCCTTGATAGCAACTCTTCCCGGTTCACTTGAATTAATAAGATAATAATTATCACTACTGTATGTGGTTTCCGCATCATCCTCGTCAATTGTAACGACCGAATCAATTGATATAATTGGTGAATATGGTAGCTCCATATCCCTGCAGTTCCATTCATCCATAACCATTTCTATCTTCTGTTTAATTAATGATCTTCCGAGAAATTTTTCAGTAAACTGTCTTGCTGTCTTAATAATTCCCTCTATTACAGTATCCTCATCAGACCCATCTATCCGAGCCCAGTCTTTTAACTCGTCTACGGTGACTGGCTCGGCAGATGGTTCTTCTGTAACTAGATAAAACCTATTACCTTTTGGATCTATAGTTTCGCTAGTTAACATGGTTAAAATATTCTAAAACCTTTTTTCTTTTTCTTTTTAGGTTTATCTTCAGTGACTTCCTTGTCAATTTCAACCTTTTCAGAATCAGTGGTTTTATTTTCAGTTTTCAGATCTTCTGCTTTATTCTCTACAACTGGTTCAACTTTTTTAGTTTCAACAGGTGCGATTGGTTCAATATCTCCATTGTAATCTTCAGCAACTTCCATATCGATAACAAAAGATTTGTATAACTTTGGACTAAGTTCAACAATATCACCGGCTTTATAGTTTATAATATTAACTCCATTCGGAGAGCCAGCTGTTGACCTCAGCATTTTAACTCTTTTTCTTTTTTCGTTCATAAGTTATCCTTAAGCTGATTGTTCAGTTACCTGACCCATAGCATTATTTACAGCCCAAACCCCTGCTTCAAGACCAACTAACTCAACCCATGCAAAACTTGCAGCAGATTGTCGAATGCTAATACTTGAAAGGCCAGATCCTGTAGATGCTAATCCACCAACACCGGAAACGCCAGAAGTATGTCCTGATAAATAAATCAAAACACTTGCTGTACTACCACCGGCAGCAGGAGTAAACCTTATCTGCAGTAGTTGACCGGCATGGGCACTAGGTAATCTGGCGGAGCCATTTGTCATGGTCCCGGTACAAGATAAATAAATCACCCTGTAGTCAGAATAAAGAATAGGCGGTGAACTTCCACCAAGATCAGATAATACAGTTGAACCAGTACTCAGGTTCGTTAATGTGACAGCTCCTCTGGTATTATAAGCCATACCTTCAAACTGTGCTGCTGTATAATCATTATCTTTAATGTTGAAATAACCGCTTTCTTTCATGAAAAACCTATCGCCATCTCTTGCTTTACCAACTTCAGAATTAGGATATTCATTTTTATTAAAAGTTGTCATATTTCCTCCATAAAGCCGGGGCTATGAAACCCCGGCTATATTATTTTTTTTATACAGGCTCATTAACAGGCCAGTTAGCAGGTTGACCAAGTATTGCTACTCCGGCAGCCCACATAGCTGACGCATTATCTGAGTTTCGTACAATTACACGCAGGTAACGATGATCAACATCTCCCTTATAACCAACTTTAAAGATACCGCTTACAGCAGTAACATCAGTTGTTGATGCGAGAGAAGCGAATGTACCGGTTTCACCAGTACTATCAGTCCCACCATAAACAGAATGAATAATCATACTATTAGGAACGAGACTCCATGCTGATACACCAGCAGCGCTTGCCAGACCGTGTTGTAATTTAAAATATACAACATCAGCAGCAGCCATTGCACCAGCAGATGCAAAGCTCTGAGCGTTCATGACGATAGTTGCTGTATCGTATCCACGAAGATCGATAGTATTACCGTTCTCGTCGCCTTGCGCACTACCTGTCACATCAGCAGCAAAAGCATCGAAAAAACCATTATTTGAATATGCATCTCTAAACATATCAAACCTCCTTATGTAGAAATAATGCCGATTTTCATGGCATCAAAATTAACCACATCACCACCAACTCTCCGTCTGGTATAAAATTCAACAAACGGTTTATTGGAATAAGGATCACGCAGTATAGTGATTGCCAGTCTATCAACAATTGTGTATGCAGCAGACCAATCGGCAAGAGCAACTGACAGAGCGTTAGCTGCTACTGCTGGCATAGTAGTTGACATACGTACAGGGAGACTAAGGATAGTACTCGGAGAATCAACTGCAAAAGCAGGTTTCCAGAGATAGTTACCTTCGCCATCCTTCAGTTTCATTGCATCACGAACAGTTGTCCTATTCATAAGCCAAGTCCCTCTTTCCAGAAAAAACTCAGTCAGTGCATATTTAATATCAACAAAGCCATCCGCAGTAAGTGTAGCTGCAGCACCCATTGATACCTGTTCGATTTGACCAAAACTTGTACCATTCGCATAGGTTAAAAAGCCACGAGGCTTATTAACACCGTCACCTTCAACAAAGGCTGCACCTTCTAATCGACTGAATCTATCAGCAACTTTACCAGAGATCCACTGTTCAATATTAACAGCAGAATCTTCCAAAAGCTGTTGAGTCGCAGCAGGTTTAGCATACATCTCAGCAACAGGAATTCGCTTCTTATTCATTTTCGCTGTGCTTGTTTCGTCACGATTAGCAGTCTCACCAACCCAACCGACTGAAAACTGATCCCAGTCAACCATCAATTCAAGTGCATCGGTAGAAATAGTTTCTACTGTAGACAGTTGACGAATAGGATCTGTTTCATAAATTTTCTGAATAATTCGTGAGCTCATTTCAGGAGTTACAGTATAACCACCATCAGGATCTACACCAACACTCAGGGACTTAAGCTCTTCAGGGCTGAGATATTTTTCATCTGAACGAAGATATTCTTTCAGAAGTTTTTTGTAATCACGATACGAATTAACATCAGCTTTCAGAGCTTTTCTGTCTGCCCATGTCATTTTTTCGCCTTTCGCTGCTTTGCAATGAACAATAAAGTCATATGCTTCTTTTGCTTCTTTTTCTGCATCAGGTCCACCAACGGCAGCACCCGGACGTTTTAATGCAACTTCCAGATCGTCGATACGACCATTCATTTTTGCATTTGCTTCGTCAATTTTTTCTTGGCGAGTTATAATATCCTCTTTCAGACGCTCTTCTTTTTCCTTGTCAACAGTTTTTCTGTTATCAAGCTCGTCCTGCAGAGTCTTATAACTTTTACGAAGTTCATCATAATTTTCCTGAGATTTCGCACCAAGAGTTTTGATTTCCTCAAGTACTTGTTTCTGTACTTCAGGTTCATTTGTGTTTTTAGGTTCGTCACTCATTGTTTCCTCCATTGCCAAATAATTTGGCATTAGTTTCTTGTAATTTAGTTAAGATCATTTTTAAGGAATCATCCTTTTTTTCAGGTCGCCTGAAAATGTGATCTTTGAAAAGACTAGCAAGATAAACAGCAGCATTATGAGATACACCTTCTTTAACAAGCATACCCTCCAATTCTCTTGGACTTTCTGCTGTCTCAAATGCAGTCTTAACATTGGTAATTGTTGCGCGGGTATTAGCCGGAAAAGTCACTAAACTGATTTCAAACAAATCAATTGATTTTAAATAACGCACCCCACGCTTTTCGTCAACTTCATATTCATTGACCCTATAGCCGATAGACAGTCCCTTAACTGCTCCTATCTTTGCTAACTCATATGCGTCTTTACCGATTGTACTGTTAATAGCTAATTGACCATTAACCTTAAGACCTTTCTTGGTCTCTGCTAATTCATTCCATACACCTGCTGGCATTTCACTTCTATGTTGCCATAGCATAGAAACACCAAGTCCATTCGCTCCTTTGTTTTTTAATGTATCAGCAAATGCACCCTGTACGATTATATCACCATAGCTGTCAGGTTTTCCACCAAATGTAGATCCAAATCCAGATATATTACCTTCTTCTGAACCATCCTGTTTTAATTCATACTCGAATGGACATACCAACTGTTTTTTTTCCATCATAAACTCCTTAACAGTGTAGGAAGTAAGTAAAAATTTCTGAACTGCCTTACTGTTATATAATTAACTATGCATCTGCAATTAATAATATTTCCTGCAGACCCTCTGGAATCGCCGGGGAATTCGAGGTGCTCATTACCGACAAAAAAGAACTCGTCCATGCCAACACTCTGACCCGATGCTACCGCATGGTCAATACGCACTCGCTCGTCCCCGGCTGATACCCAGACCTTATTCCTTATCCTTGTTGTGGTACTTCTTATTGTTTCATTCGTCGCCTTGCTGTATGCCGTATGAGTCTCGGTCCGCGCTATCCTATTTGCTCGAACCTTATTACTTATCGGGCTCAATGTACGAATATTCTTTGCAATCTCAGGATCTCCCAAACCATCCTCAATACCACGTTTAATAATTGAATTAAGTATTTTTCTTGTTGTACTATTAACCATTACAACTTCACGAGCTGCTTCTGTAGCAATCCATTTATTCATTGTATCCCAGAATATATTTTCAGTATCTTTTTGCTCTGCTGATTTAGCATTTTCAAGATCTTCTAATGTCCTCTCAAAATATATTTCAGATACTCTCCGGTAATTAACTTTCATTGCTTCGTTAATCTCTCTGGTATATTCTGATACAGTATCACTGATAATTTTATCTCCATTCTCAACACTCTTAGCAACATCTTTCCATTGTCTTGACATTATAGGATAAAGTTTATTTGCATAAGCATTTTCCAATAACGTCCATTGCTGAATAAGATTACCAACAACATTATTCATAATAGAGTCAGCTACATTTACCATTACCGTTATTTCCTTTTGCCTCATATAGCTCTTTACTTGCTGCCAAAATACTGTCTATCTGTTCATCATCAAAACCTTCAGATACTAACATATTTCTTGCCTCATCCTCATCCTCACCGTTATTTGTATCCGGGCTTGTCCCTAATGGAATCATATTTGCAGGAACTAGAATAACATCACCTCCCGGAGTAGGATCTTTCTCGACCATTTCACGCTTTTCATTTATTGTTAAAAAGTCAGACTCCTGTGCCCTTTTCCACATCTCGTTCCTTTTATCAGCAAATGCAGGAATATCTTTCAAAATATAATCGATACCGAGATCATCTTCAGTCTCGAATACCCAGTTATTAAACTCACCACGGAAAAGATTTAAATAAAATAATACTGTCTCTTCCCAAAATGCCTGCCTTGCTTCCTTATAATTGGAATATGTATTATCTCCGGGTATACCAAGTAACATCGGTGGTATTCCGTATGCTAAACAAATATTTCTTGATAACTCACGATTACTTTCAATAAAGTCCATTTCTTTCGGGTTCCAGCTATACGGAGTAACAGTGATCTTTTTCGCAGCTTCCAAAATCATTGTCTTACCAGCATTCAAAGCTCCACCGTATTTATCATTGAGTATTTTCTCAATACGGTCAAACTGTTCAGGAGGCAATTTACCTTCTACAGTAGCAATCATCCCTGGACGACCTTCATTCTGAAGCATTTTCATATTAAATTCT
>JAEORY010000200.1 GCA_016840645.1 Candidatus Borrarchaeota archaeon
AGAAATACGATTTAATAATTTCTACTTATGATTCGTTAAACTATGTTCTACAAGAATCAAGCCTTAAAAAATGTTTCAATTCGATTAAAAAACATCTTAACCAAAAGGGTATTTTTATTTGCGATATGAATTCCGATTACAAGATAAATAAAGTGTTACCAGAATACAAGGTTGATTATTACGACTTTAGTGAAGCTAATGCAGAATTAATTTGGCTAAACTCACACGAACCTAATCTCTGGATCGGAGAGCTACTTTTATTTAAAAAAGTAGAAGACGGAAAATATGAGCGGTTTTCCGAGAAGTACATTGAAAGGGCATACGAACTAAAAACGATTAAAAAATTGCTAAAAGAAGCAGAATTCGAGATTCTTGAAACCTACTCCGATTTTGAGTTTAACAAAATAAAAAAAGACTCAAAACGTTGGTTTTTCGTAAACCAGATAAAAACCGATTAACGAATTATTTATTAATCCGAGTGTGAACTCGTCCTAAGTTCACTTTATTATAAGAGATGATGAAAGTATGCCAATCAAAGTTGCTATTGTAGGCGTTGGAAATTTTTGTTCTGCATTCGTTCAGGGTTTATACTACTATAAGGATGCAAAAGAGGGTGAAGGGGCTCTTGGCTTCCTTAACATCACCCTAGGAAAATACCAAATAACTGATATTGAAATTGTAGCTGCATTTGATATTGATACACGAAAAGTAGGGAAAGATTTAAGCGCAGCAATCTTTGCAGAACCTAATAATGTCCCCAAGTTTGCAGAAATCCCCGAATTAAATGTTATTGTACAAAAGTGTGACCCATTAGGTTCAACAGAAGGTGCTCTGGAAGAAATGATACAAGTAGATAATTCTGAACCCGTAGACGTTAAGGAGGTCATAAGGGCAAGCGATGTAGAAATAATAATCAACTTACTTCCAAGTATTGCCGAAAAAGCATCGAAATGGTGGGCGCAAACGGCAATTGAAACAAAGTGTGCTTTTATCAATCCAACTCCTATTCTGATAGCTTCTGATCCATACTGGAGCGAACAGTTTTATTCAGCAGGATGCATTGTCGCTGGTGATGACCTAATGAATCAAATTGGGTCGACTGTTTTGCATAAGACTCTCATTAATCTGTTTGTTCAAAGAGGAGTACATATTGACGAGAGTTATCAACTTGATATAGGTGGTGGGACAGAATCTCTCGCCGCTATTGATGAAAAGGGCTACTGTAAGAAAAGATCGGTAAAAACTGAATCAGTAAGTAGTTCGGTCCCGTACGAGGTCCCTTTGGTCGCTGGGTCTACGGATTTCGTGGATTTTATGAAAGATATCCGCGCCAGTTACTTCTGGATTAAAGGAAAATGTTTTGCCGGACAACCTGTAACCGTAGATATAAGATTAACTCTCCCTGATGCAAGTGCTGGCGTGAGTGTGCTTTTAGACATCATCAGAGGAGTAAAAATTGCTCTAGACCGAAATATGACAGGGGCTCTTGTAGAGGTTTCAGCGTATGGATTTAAACATCCACCGATGCAAATGAGCATCCCCACCGCGCACCAACGCTTTTTAAATTTCGTTTCAGAACAAGAGTCATTGAGAACATAAAGCAGTTAGAAATGTACACTCTTTTTCTATAATTTTTTGAGGCTTAGAAGAAAAAAATGTTTAAAAGAAATAAGGGAAGGCGTCCGCACCAAAAAACTGTCGCCTCATGTATTCTTCTTCAGAAATCGCAGCAATGATTTCATCAGACTCATTGAGAGGAATACGGATACTAGAGACTAACAAATAATTTTTCATTAAAACATCTTTGAAATCAGTTACTAGACCTGGAGTTGCTTCTGATTCATCATAAGTCAAAGAAAGCCCAATTCCAAGTTTTCCTGTAATTGTTTGACCTCTCGAAATCTTGTATTTCTTGCTGCTACGTATATCCGAAACATTCTTAACCTTTCCAAAGCGAACGGATACAACCATTTTACCACTTCTTCTCACGCGTTCAAATTCAGGGTTGGAATACGCAACTTCTAGGCGAGGGCGTTTTATTTCTACTTCAGTTTTTGCACTTTTCAAATCTGTCTGAAGTTGTTCGCCTAGAATTTCTCTGTGTATCTCAGTCCGATTAAGCATTTCAAGAACTCTTTCTCTAGCAGGAATTTCTATGACAGAACCATTCTTTTCATGTAAGAAAGTGGCATTTATGCCATCCAAAATCGCTCTTTCTCGATTTACAGAATGGGCGCGATCTTCAATGATGTTGTCACCATTTTTTAAAAGACATAGTGCTTCGATGGCAAGCCCACCCACAATTCTCGCTAAGTCAACTAACCTTTTCGGATCTCTTTGATTGTCAAAAATTCTTGTTTCAATACGATTTCGAGCAAAACTATCTTCCTTATCGTCTGAAATGTTTGTAAAGGGGCCTCGCGGTGTAATGTCTCGTAATCTATGCCCTGTTTTATTTGCTATTATCGTTGGCTCTTTTTCAATTGCACCTATTTTTAGCGAGTAGCGAAGGGCACCATAGTAACTATCTTGCACCAGAGCAGGTTTATGCTGTGGAATTCTTAATTGACCAAATGGATTCGGCTTTAGAACTGTAGAATTAAGAACGCGATTTGAAGTAGCTCCCTTCTCTCCTTGAATGATGGGCGTGTTTGCCGATAAGGCTATGAGCTCTGGAAGATGATTCCAAAGATGGTTATATACAGCTAATATCTCTTTAGGATTCATTGCCTCTTGAACACCTTTTTTTGTAGATACGTTAATATGAGTCCCACACATAGGATGCGGATTGCTTTCAAGAGGATGTAAACTTTGAACAAATAATTTATAACCTAAACTTTTTGCGGAATCTAAGAGAAGCGATCTTCCTTCCGTGATTGCAGAAGGTATTTCTGAAAGTGGAATCGGTAAACTAACATGCTCAATTTGTGCTAGGTTGGGTTCTGGGTCAAGAGACCTAATTTTCAGCATTATACGTTCCAGTCTTTCAGCATCTCGGTTCAATAGGCTTGCAGCAGTTTCCATTAGTTGGTCTGCAGCAGCTACCAGTGTTCCATCCTTTGAAATGATTAAAATTTCCTCTTCAAGTCCGATTGCAACTTTGTAATCACTACAAATTTTTTCAATGATACTCAAATCGATCCCTCTGATAGAAACCTTTTGTCTTGTGACGTGAATGCTTGATGACTTACAATGATCCCTTAAGGCTAGATTAGCACTAATTCATTAAAAAGTATTTTTTTATAAAGTCTAGATTAAAAAGTAATCATGAAGTTTTGCATTCTGTCACCCAATTCTAAGGGAATTCTATGAGATCGTCGAAGTCTGTGGAGAAAAATTTATTGACTTTAAAGGGATTTATCGAAAGACCGGGAGATATACCTGTCTTATTGACGGCGCCTCATGCAATGGGTCCACGTGCTGATCTCTTGACGGGTGAAATAGCGTATAGAGTTGCAACTGAAGTTGGAGCATATACTTTGATTGCGACTGTCTCACGTGAAGATAAAGACTACAACAGGGCTAAGTGGAGAGACACACCCTTTCGTAAAAGGATTCAAGAAATAATTACTGATCTCCTTAAAACTCACTCAGAAGTGCTTCTCTTAGATATTCATGGTATGGAAAAACCAATTGCATCATTTGATGAAATTACCGTTTTATTTGGTACGTCTGGCGGAATTTCCATTAACGTTGACTATATTGATATGCTCCGTGAAGAACTCGAAGCAAGAGGTATTCAGGGTGAATACGCATTTATGGAGGGCCCTCAGTATATGGGCGGTGATATCGTATCGTATCACGGAAAGATTTCAAGAGGAGTGCATGCTGTACAGCTCGAAATCGCAGCCAAAAATAGAAAGTTGGGAGAAAGGGATCTTATTGATGCTATTGTAAATTTCATCAGAAGATGGGATTTAACACAACTATACACACATGAGTTAAAAAAGACTGCGATGAGGAGATTACTAAAAGATGCTGGTGCAAAAAGAATAGGCCAAGATGCACCAGATGTTCTCCGAGATATTTTAGAAAGTATAATCATTCAAACTGTCGTAAGAGCAGCGAATATTGCAAGTTCATCTCAAAGGAAGACAATAGAAGGAAAAGATATTAGAAAAGGCGCCTCAGGGCTTTTAAAGAGAAACCGTTAGCAAATCTTCTGATCAGAGTCAACTACCCCTGCCTTTCGGAAGGGGTCTTCTCGCTGATATCAGATAAAATAGTCATAAAAAACCAGGAGAGGAAAAAAATACCCGTAGTGACAAAAAAAATCAAGTTTCAAACCAAAGGTGAAGTAGATATCATTGATATCTCCAAGCTAGTAAATAAAGTAATTCAAGAAACTAATTTAAATAACGGGATCGCCACAGTTTTCTGTCCCGGGGCGACAGGAGCTATTACAACCATTGAATTCGAACCAGGCTTGGTAGAAGATTTACCTAATGCCCTTGAAAAGTTAGCCCCTAAAAACGCTTGGTACAAACATCATGAAATGTGGCATGATGGTAATGGACATTCTCATGTTAGAGCATCTATTTTAGGACCAAGTCTTACAGTACCTTTTAATGAAAAGAGACTGATACTTGGAACTTGGCAACAGATTGTTTTTCTTGAACTTGATGTAAAGCCCCGTTCCAGAGAAGTAATTGTTCAAATCATTGGAGAATAGTCAATTACATATCAAATTACATTTTCTTTTTCTTTTAGATTGAATCAAAACAAGATTTTTCAAAATCTATCATACCCATGTGTTACGCATTCTTAAATCAAATATTGATGTTCTGAAATAGAATACAAAACTGAGGTATCCCGTTGCTTAGATATAAATTAGTCGTGACTGGTCCTATAGCTTGCGGCAAATCTACCTTTGTTAAAAAACTTAGTGGAAAACAAGCACTTAGCATAAATAATGAGAAGGGTAGAACAGTCGCTTTAGATTTTGGACGTTGTAATCTGTCGGGAATAAAAATCTTTGCTTTTGGTACGCCAGGTCATGAACACTTCGAATTCATGAGAGAAATCTTAGTTCAAGGAGCAGATGGCTTACTTGTTCTTTTTGACAGCTCAAGACCTCAAACATTTAAAACTGCAGTGCAGATGCTCCAACGATTGTTGAATAAACTTCCAGATAACGTCCCTTTTGTTCTAGTTGCAAATAAACAGGATTTACCTAATGCCTTAGATGTGGAATATTTCTCTCTAGTTGCTGGAGATTCCTTTTCTATTGTGGGTACAAGTGCAATAACAGGAGAGGGTATTGGGAAGGCTATCGCAACTCTTTTGCGTAAAACATTGGAATGCATTCCAGCAATGTCAATTACCCCACCCTGATGGATGGGGCTTGTTCCGTGAGGAGCAAGAGCAATTAGTTGATTAGCCTAAGAGAGGTCATGGTGGAAACACATGGCGGTATCTACGTTATCAGGAGAGTTAAAGAACACACCAAGGGATGCTTCTCTAGTCCCTTGCTCTGTAAACGGCGGTTTAAACAGAGAGGAAACTCTCAGTGATCACCGTAGAGTACTGACTGATAACCTTGGCGAAGAGAACCAACCTGCTTTAAAGCAATTTAAAGGAGGAGATAGGACTTGAGAGTACCTATCTACGTGTTAAACATGAGGGGGCAACCGCTCATGCCTACCACATAACACACAGGAAAGAAATTATTAAAAGAAGGAAAGGCACACGTTGTTAAGCGTTTTCCTTTCACCATTCAGTTGAAATATGCCACTGGAGAAGCGACACAACAGATTAAATTAGGAGTGGATATAGGTTTTACTGAAATCGGTTTTAGTGCCAAGACCTATAAGTTAGAAGTTATCAGTGGCACTTTAAGCTTGCGCAAGGATGGCTCAAAAAAACTTGAAGAAAGACGGAGGTATCGTAGAACACGTAGAGGCAGACTTAGGTATAGACCACCTCGATTTGATAATCGTAAACGTCCTGAAGGATGGTTAGCTCCTAGTACTCAGCACAAACATGACTCACATATTCGATTAGTTGAAACACTTGCAACGCTACTTCCTATAACTTACAAAAGGATAGAGACTGCGAATTTCGACACACAGAAAATGCAGCATCCAGAAGTTACAGGCGTAGAGTATCAACAGGGCACACTTCATGGTTATGAAGTCAAAGAATATCTATTGTATAAGTGGGGACGAAAGTGCACCTATTGTGGTAAAACAGACGTTCCCTTAGAAGTTGAGCATATCGTCCCGAAAAGCAGAGGTGGCACAGACCGAGTGTCGAATTTAACGATCGCGTGTAGGAACTGTAATCTAAAGAAGGGAGATAAAACCGCCGAGGAGTTTGGCTACCCACACATCCAGCAGCAGGCAAAGAAGTCACTTACAGCAGCAGCATGTATCAACAACATTCGTTGGAGGCTAGTAGAACAGTTAGGAGCAGAGCTTACCTACGGGTACGTTACCAAATACCAGCGCAATAAGTTAGGATTAGAAAAGTCGCATGTTAATGATGCGTTTGTCATTGCGGGAGGCACAACACAAGAACGGTGTAGACCGTATGAAGTCATTCAGGTGCGGCGCAATAATCGTTCACTACAATTGAATAGAAAAGGTTTCAAACCGTCTATTAGAAGACAGAGATACCCGTTACAACCGTATGATCTTATAAACTTTGAGGGTAGAACGTATAGAGTAAAAGGTACTCATTGTCTTGGAAAGCGAGTTATTTTAAAAAATGTTAATGGAAAAGACAAAAGCGTATCTATCAAAAAAGTAGAGTTGGTTAAATATGGGAAAGGATTATTATTTAACTTATGTTAGTCTAAACGCCTCTTTCCTCCCCACCCTAAAGGGTAGGGGCTTCCAGAGGCGGGAGTAGTGAAAAAAGTTTTCTAACTAGTCAAGTTCAACTCTTTTTCTATCTTCAGATATGTGTGCTTTTAATTTGTTTTCTGCAATTAATGCTTTCACTTTTTTACGAATTTGCTCCTTATCCCTTCCCATTTGGTCAGCTAGTGTCTTAAAAGAAATTTTGCCTCTGCTTGTTATAATTGCAATTAATGTTTTCTTTGAAACTCTTCGTGGAACGTAATAAACCGCCAAAACTATCGAAAAAATTGCAATA